>CAZBEU010000210.1:0-4586 GCA_964491005.1 uncultured archaeon
TGAATCTATACCAGCTTCTTTAAGAATTTCGCTTTTTTTGCCTAGACCTTTTATATCTTCTAATTTAAGGCTCATGTTCAATCAATTAAATTTAGAATTACTTAATACACTTTGATTTAAAATATTAGATTCCTTTTAGATTTTTCTATATTAGAGTAAAGACCCTATTAGTTCTTATGATACAGGTTCCCAGAGAATTCCTAAGTCATTAGCATAGTCTTTAATTTTTTTTATTTCTTTTGATGATGGATATTGATTTATTTCAGGATATATATATGATCTAAATTCCGGTCTATATTGATCCATTATATTTACAGCAGAGTTTGGAACCTCTTTACTGATATATTCCAGAATGGGTTTACTACAACATTCTGTATGATTAGGTAAAACAAGATGCCGTATAATTATTTCTCCACTTCCTTTATTATGAATTATTTTTAAATTTCTTGATATTATATCAAAATAATTAGGAATACCACAATATTTTAAAGCACATTCATTCGAAAATTTAAAATCCGGAAGCCAAAAGTCAATAATATCTATTAAAAGGTTCAAGGATTTTTCTGTTAGGTAAAAATTAGAATTCCATAATTGACATATATTTGAAGTTTGAAATTTCAAGCTCGAAATAATTGTATGAATATTTGGAATTGGATCTCCTCCTACATAATTTATATTCAAAGCATTTTGTTTTGCCAATTGTTCAGCTATATTTGCCAAATCTTGAGGATTTATTCGCTTTGCTACTTCAGATAATGCCTTTTTTCCTTTCCATATTTGAGAAATATCATAATTTTGGCAATAAACACATGAAAAATTACAACCTTGAAAAAAAATAGTTCCAGAGGGGACTAAAACACTTTCTTCACCATAATGCAGAAAGGCAGAGGATATATATGATTCTTCTGGTATTAAACAAAATCCTTTTTTTCCATCTCTACGATCTATTTTGCACATTCTTTCGCAAAAGATACATTCTCTTAAATATCTATTTGCTATTGTTTCTAATAACTCTAAATATGAATTATTTTTTATTTCAATATTTTCTAATTGAGAAGGTTCTTCATTTAAAAGATTTTTAAATTCTTTGCTTTTAATTTTCAATAATTGTTCAAGTTCTTCTAAAGAAGCATCAATATTGAAGTTACATTCAAGAGATTTAGCGATTATATATCTAGGTAATTTATGCTTATCAATAATAGCTCTATATCGTGAAAATCTTTTAAGAATCTCTTTATTTTTCCATGCAAAATAAGAATCTGGTCGACGAAAATTAAATGTCATATATTTAAAATTTAGTTATGTGATAATATTAATTTGTTTAAATAATAGGATTGAGTAGTAAATTACCTAAAATTTAGTTCTATTTATATCCAATAAAGAGTTTACTTCAAAAAATTTAAAATAAGATTTGAATAGGAAACATAAAAATTGATTATATCTCAAAACATAACCATTTAATAATATTTTGAAAGAATTTTAAATTATCTCCAGCATCAAGACCAAAATCATTATCTTCTAATAAGAAATCAGAAGATCCTATAGTAAATGCTCTCCCAGTATAAAATTCATTTATTACACAAACGGGTGCAGTTCCAATTTGATCAATTGAATCATCAGTATTATACTTAAATTCTGCTTTTTCAGATGTTAGCATGAGATCATCAACATCTTCCTCGGTAATACTGAAAAATGTACAATTAGGCAACACTACTTCAGAAATTCCTTTTGTAATAGGATGTGTGTGGAGATCAGTAAATAATAAGTTATGTTTTTTTACAAGAAAATTTGAAGAAGTTTCATATAAAATACCATTCCAAAACCGTTTAACTCCAGTAACTTTATATAAAACTCTAATCGAGCCATTCTTCATAGGTATGTCTTTATCACCACCTTCTCCACTTGTTAGAAATAATCCTCCACCCTCTCCAACAAATCTTTTAATTGCCATTAATTCATCTGGTGTAAATTGACCTTTTTTTTTCTCTAAAGATTGGTTAATATTACCTATGAATAAAACATCATAATCTTCAAGAGTTTCAAAATCAATTGGACCTTCGTTTTTATCTATATAATCAATTTCATAGATATCTTCACCAAGACTAAATTCAGGAAATTCTGCCTTTTCGCGATGAGATAAATCTACTATTATTCTATACGACATTTGTTAATCAGAAAATAATTATTAATAGTTCTTAGTAATTTATGTATCTTCTATTTTAATTAAGATATGCTATTGTTATTAAAGATTATTATATTTAAGATTTTTAAATTTTATTCATTAAATTTTTAAAGCAATATAAATGCAATTTAATATAAATATAAAATTAAAGATGATATTAAATTAAATACTCTTTCTGAAGTAGTGGATTATAAAAAAGTGATAGAATTAAAACAATATTTCAATAAAAGATGCAATAAAATCATAAAAAATAAGATTGCCACAAAAATTATGATTATTTTTTTTATTCTTTTATTGAAATGAATTCCTTTTCGACCAAACCATCTTTATTAATAATTACTATATCGATACCATTACCAGAAGCCATATCCCTAATAATTGAAGATTTTACAGCCGCAATAGCAATTTTTTTTCCTTCTTGTATTGAGAGGTTGTCTTTATATTTCGCTTCTAAAACACCATATGAAAAATTTTGTCCGCTTCCAACTGCACAATACTTTTCTGGTAAAATTGAACCAATAGTACCAATATCTAAAAGAATTGGCCCTTCTTCTTCAGTTACTCCTCCCAAAATTAGACCTACCCAATAAGGATTCATTTTACTTTTATATAAAATATTGGATAAGATTTTACCCGCTGTTTTCACAGGTATTGTTTTTTTTCTTTCCAATTGAAAAAGTGTTGTTTGAGCACGTAAAAGCTCTATTAAATATTGAGCATCAGCAACAGAGCCTGCTATTGTCATCCATAAATGATCTTGAATTTTATGTACTTTTTCAGCAGTTTTACTAGCAACAAAATATGCCATTGAAGCTCGTTTATCAGTTGCTAAAATTACTGAATCTTTACATACTAATCCAACTGTAGTTGTACCCGTTTTAAACAAATTCTTATTACTTCTTACCATTTTATTTTGATTAATAGATATATTCAATGATTTTGAATAAAGTGTATCTAGGTGTTTTTCATATTTCATAATTTCATAAATTTAAAAATCTTTTAATAATTTACTGATAATTAAATATAAAAACGCTATAATAAGATTACTTATAGTAATTACAAAAAAAAGATATAGAATCTTATTCAGATTATTATATTTCTTTTATTATATTATAAATAGTCTTTAAATCTGGTCTGAGTATGTTAGAGTGTGAAATTACAATACTTGCTAATAATATTGTTGTGCCCTTTCAAAATTTTCATAAAAAATTTAATTTAGGTTTTATAAAGTCTAATAAATTTATAATGACAAAATGTTTAGCAGAACATGGATTAGGTTTTTTAATAAATATATATAAAACAAACAAGCAATCTAATGGAAGAAAATTAATAAAGAAATTAATATTTGATACAGGAGGACCAAATTTAACATTTTTATTCAATCTGCATCTTATGGATTTTTCAATCAATAATATTGATGGTATTATGTTATCTCATTGGCATTATGATCATATTGGAGGACTCCATAGAATACTATTACAAAATCAAAATGAAATTCCAATATATTGCCATGAATCCGCAAAATTTGAAAGATTTTTTGTAAGATCTGATGAAATTCAAAATTCAGATTTAGAAGGAAAGACCAGAAAAGAACTTAAAACATTATTAGAGCAAACAAAAATTGTCGCACAAAAACCAATAAATATTGAAGAAATATCTGATTTTAATGGAAAGGTAAATTTCCTAAATAAAGATTGTACTATATTTGATTTAGATGAGATTAAGATTATATTAAGTGGAGAAATACCTAGAAATCATGAAGATGAAGATTTTTCTTCTTTTTTTGCTATAAAAAAACAAAATAGATTAGAAAGAGACGAAATTCTTGACGATAAATGTTTAATTATTGAATTTAAGGAAAATATTATAGTATTATGTGGATGTTGTCATTCCGGTTTGAAAAATACGATAGATTATGTTAAATCTCGAACTAAAAAACCAATTACACATATTATTGGAGGATTTCATTTAGCCAGTGCTACAGATTATAAAATAAATAATACATTAGAATATCTTGAAACTTTTCAGAAAGAATTAAATGAGCTTTTTCTATTTCCAATGCATTGTACTGGAGAATCATTCAATTATAATTATGTATTAAAAGCAAAAAATAGCAAAGAAAAGATGAAATCAAAATTATTTATGGCCAGTGTTGGTACGCAATTTATCTTTAAATGTTAGTACATTCTCATCTCTATTTAAGATAAAGTTTTATCAAATTAAATTATAATTATGTTATATCTATACCCTCAATTCTCAACAAACTTTTTTTAAGATTTCTCTGCCAGGAATCATTAGATTTACCCATAAATCCACCAATTGTACCATCACCTTTTATAATGCGGTGGCATGGAATAATCAAAGGATAATTATTCTTTTTTAAAATACTACCAATCACTCTATA
>CAZBEU010000211.1:0-2882 GCA_964491005.1 uncultured archaeon
TTTCCTACCAAATCAATTGATCTGATTTTAGGTTTAAGCTCATATTTTAAAAATAAAGATGTTGAATTTGTCAATTTAGATGAAAGAAATGGATTAGTTTCAAATAATATAAAGCCAGATGAAAATGAATACCCCAATGAAAACATAGAAAATTTAAGAAATCAGATACCTGAAATAATATTCAGTGCCGATAAAATTATTGTAATAAATCAAATTAATGTTCATCCTCTTTTTATGTGTGATCTATCATTACTGAATCTATATTCAATACTCCCTCCAAAATTACAAAAAATCAACTATACAAATAATTTTAAAGAAATAGTTCAGAATAACCAATATAAAAAAGACTTAATCTCAAAAATTATTGATTTATATTCAATAGTAAAGCCTACCTTAGTAATTAATGATATTTTTTATACTCTTGAGAAAGCTGGGCCTTTTATCTATAAAGATTCAAACGTAATAAAAAATAGTATTCTTATTATTGGAAATAATGCTTTAGCTACAGATATTATAACTCTAAAGTCATTAGGATTTGATATTGAAAAAAACCCTCTAATTTTAGAATGTCAAAACCAAGCTATAGATCCAAAAAATTTTGATGATATTAAATGTTATAGTGAAGACTTAGATGAATTAGAACTAATTTTAATTCCTTGTTATTCAAATCTAGACCAAATTAGGGCACAAAATATTACTATACATTCTGGAGAATATTGTTCTGGATGTTATCATAAAGCATACGAGCTACTAAATTTTATAAAAACATTGTTACCTAAAGATCTTAAATATCTTAAAGAATGCTCATTATTAATTGGTTTAAATCCACCAGAACCAATGAATAAAAAAAATATTCTCTTATTTGGAGAATGTGCTAAAATTTCTACACAAAATTATGATTTTCATAAGGTATCAAAAATAAAAGGTTTTAGAAAAAAGAAAGAAATACAAGTTCAAAATAAGTCTATTTTTAAAATAGATGGATGCCCACCCAATCTTAAAGATAGTCTATGCAAAATCTATGAATATTATGGAAAAAAAAATCTTCCAGAATTAAATCTAATCTATAAATTACTGGATTCTTTAGATGTCTCAAAAAATAATAAATGATATAATTAAGTAAAGGAGATAATTTCAATGATTAATGAAAAATTTCTTAATAATTGGTTGAAGATTCTTAATTATAATAATAAGATAAATGAATCTTCAGAAATTGATGAAATTACAGAAAAAATTACGATTCCTTTTACACCTATTGATGTAAATGCACTCTTAATTTATAATTTTCTCAAATATCTTTATCCCGAAATAATTAATGATCAACAGAATGTTTTAGACATTATTATTACTAATGATAAAGAAAAAATTCTTGATACAATTCTCTATGAAACAAAAGAACCAGGAGTTCCAATTTCTTATGAGAAATTAAATACAAATATTATAAAAAGTAGAAAATTTTCAACAGAAAATTTGGAGGAATCTTTTTTTAATATTCAAAAAAGAGTATTAAAGAAAAAGGAGTTAAGAATTTCTCATATTAGGATATTCAAAGAAGAATTTATTGAAATATTAAATAAATATTTAACAAAATTAGATGATTTATCTTTTCATGAATTTTTTATATCATTATTAGAGATTATTGAGAAATCTATAAGAGAAAAATTGTTATTCATCAGTCCAAAACCCAATTTATTGTCCTTTTTAGAAGATTTCTTACAATTTTTTAACCATTTTCATTTAACTACTATTTTTGAGTTACTATTTAGAAATATTTCTAAAGGTAATTGTGTGGTTATTTTTTACTCGAGAGTATTTTCCTTTATCGTTAAATTAAATATGAAGAGCACTAAAAAAGTAAAAAATTGCATAAAGATTTTTAATCCAAGAGATTTAGAAATTGAATTTGATAAACTGGAAAAACATGAAATTTTAAAAAAAGTAAATATGAAATTTAAAAATAATCCAACTTATTTAATAGAACAAGGTCAAATTTTAAGAATCTTAAATGAATTGTTTGAATTTGAGTTCCCCATTCAAAAAGAAAAATTAAATTTATTTCTTCAAAAATTATTATTCCAATTTAGAAGTTTTCAATCAAATTGGTATAGATATCCTCCACCAAAAACGTATAGAGCTTTCTATAGATTTTTTATTCGACTTTTTGGTTTCAATTATAATTTAAAAAAGATATCTCATTGGGCAATTCCAGAGTTATTATATAAGTCTGATTTAATTTTCGGTATGAATAGTAAAATTGTATTGATATTGTCCAATCTGAATCCAGAAAAAGAACCTAAAAAAAATAACAATGTTGTAATATTGTTAAAAACTGAAAATAATGCTATAACAAATATTTACTATCCTTCTGTTAATAATCTTGAAGAAAAAAACACAAAAATTAGCATTAAGACAATTCGTAATGAATTAAGCACAGAATATGGATATATTAATATTGTTATTAAAATTGATAAATTCTTGATAGATTTAATAATGCAAAATTTTATCCTTAAATTTACAAAATTCCAAATATTTTCAAAACTAAAAACAATTCGAGCAATTAAAGATGAAAAATATTTATCAATGTATCCAGAAATACCTATCTACAAATTTATTAAAAAATCAAATTCATTGAGAATATTTAAGACTATTTTACCGATTCTAATCGATAAACATGAATTCTAATCAAAATATAATAAACCCTAAAAAAAAAGATTATTAAAAAAAATTCTATTTAATAAGATCTTCTATTATTTTATCATGATTCCTCAAGAAAACCTTTACCTTTGGGGAAGTATGAATTGAGGTTTTTTTTAATTTAGAAAATTAGAACCCCCTAATTCATTTAATCGATGATTTCTTCTACCATCTCATTATATGATTCA
>CAZBEU010000212.1:0-2802 GCA_964491005.1 uncultured archaeon
TACTTAAATTGCAAATTAAAAATTTCACAAAAATTCCAGAGTCTATAGGGAAATTAACAGCACTTCAGGTGCTTAATTTGAATGATAATCAATTAACAGAACTTCCAGAAGCTATAGGGAAATTAACAGCACTTCAAGAGCTATATTTAGGTTGTAATCAATTAACAGAAGAAATAATCGAAAAATTAAAAAAAAAGGGAGTTATAGTTATAATAATCTAATGATATAAAGATCAAATTTATCCATTATAACTTAATCTTGAACCCAATCACTAATTTTTCTTTAAATATATTCATAAATATATAAATGTAATAACATTAAAAAGTTAAAATTATGAGTATTGAAGGAAAGAGCAAGAATTATAATCTCAATTTAGAGCTGAATAAAAAGGATAATATTAGAATAACAAAGTTAAATATTTCAAATATTATCGTTCCTTTTTCAAAATTCAATCCAATACAATCAGAAATTTCTGATGTATTGAAGGATGATATTCATATTAATAACCTTACGAAAGAGATTAAAGATTAATTAAATAATATGTTATTATTTCAAGTATTTATAGTAATTCTTATTTATTTCCTCTAAAATCTTTTTTTTTAAATCATACATTATTAGATTATTCAGTTTTGTTTTTGGTATCTGATAATCATCTATTAGTAATTCTATCATATATTTTGGGAATATCCTATATTTTTTAGAGAGCTCAAATAATAATTTTTGAAATTTCTCTTTTTTTCCTTCAATCTCCTCTTTTTTCTTCATCATTTTTTCTTTTTTAGAATTAACTTTGGGTTTGAACTTATACTCATTTAATCCACGGAGCTCGGGGGGATGCCCTAATTCTTTTATCGCTAAATTATTTTGTTTTTCTTTTACTCGATTAACTGCTAAACTCAATCCGTTAACATACTCTATAATTTCAATATCCTCCATTGTATGAATCTTACCACAGCTTAAACATTTTTTTTTTTTTGATTTTGTTTGGTATAAAGATATTGTTTACATTTACTACATCTAAATATTTTATAAGGTGTTATATCCCTTATATATTCATTTTCTTCATTCAATTGTACTATCGCCTCTATTATTACACTCATATGTGTTTTTTAAAATAAAAAATAATTCTTCTAAAGTATCAATATTAATGATTTTTATATGATTTTCTTTCCCAAAATTCAAGAATTTTTCCTTTAACAATTGACTCTCATTATCAAAATCACCAGGGAATCCAATAAATTCAATTATATAGATAATTAGAGAGGAATTTTCAAAAAAGAAATTATTTTTCTCAATTAAAATATTATTACTAAATTCTTTTGGGGAATATATCTGAATTTGGATTTTTTGATTAATCTCAATAGCTACAGGAGAATTAACTATTATGAAAGGTATTTTATTTTCAGTTAACCTTCTTCTCAATCCATATTTCATATTAAGATAACGAGATATATTAATAGGTATTTTATTCTCATTATTTTTGTTTTTATCAATGGTTTTAAGATAATTATCGAGATTTGATTGTTTTTTATCATCAATTTTATCTGAAGAAAATTTTATTTTTTGTGATTTATTCAAATTCTTCTGCATTTTATCTATTTTTTTTAGAGCAATATCAAGATATATTTCATCATTTATACCTCTGCAATATAAAATTATAACTTTTCCTTTTCGATGTCGTGCTGTTCGTCCTTTTCTTTGTATTAATCGAATTTCTGAAGCAACAATATCATAAAAAACAACTAAGTCACATTCTGCTATATCTAAACCTTCTTCAGCAACATTTTTACTTACTAACACATTATACGTCCCATTTCTAAATAAATTAAGAATTTTGATTTGTTCTTTCTGATTTAATCCTTTATCTAAATTAGATTTCGTTGATTGGCCAACAAATCTAATTGGATGAATCTGAGAAGATTCATTCAGTTTATCCACTATATTTTGCACAGATGCTCTCAATTTTACAAATACTAAAATTCTAGAGTCACTATTTTTTATCAATTCATCTAGAATTATTTTTTTAAGAAGTTGTAGCTTAGGATGTATTATTCTATTTGGATAAAGAGCCTGATTTTTTATTAGTTCAAGAAATATCTGTCGTATACGATAATCATTTGCTAAAATCCTATTTGCCTTTGAATTTTTTTTTTTTAAAGCTTCTTTCTGCAATTTTTCTAAATACATAAGTAAAACGTCTAATCCTTGTTGTTCAATCAATTCAATCATATGGTAAAGGATTAGCGCTTGAGCATTTATTGATATAGCTGAATAAAGACCAGATTTATCACCCTCCTTTTTTAAAAGTGTTATTAAATTATTATTTATTTTGAGAAGATCTTTTCTAATAATGCTTTTATAGAGGTCCTCTGAATTTTTTTTAATAAAATTCAATTGAGAAAGATATTGAAGTCTTTCCTCTAATAATATTTTAATTGCTTTAATTGAATCCTCCATTAATAATGTAAGATTAACTCCGATTTTGTAAATATCTAAGGGTTTAAGATAATCCTTTATATCCAAATCCTTTCTAATCCTCATATGGATGTTTTTTAAAGGAATGTATAAGATTTTACACAATTTATTAATTTTTTCTTTACTTGGTCCTGGTGAAGCTATCATTCCTAAAATAATCCCATCTGGATTTTGGTCAATATATTCATCTGCGATAAGAGTATATGGATATTCACCAGCAGCGTGGTGTGCCTCATCAAAAATAATTAATCATGTATTTTTTAAAGAATATCTTTTATTTACCAGATCATTTCTTAAAGTATGAGGTGTAAAAAACAATATTTGATG
>CAZBEU010000213.1:0-2127 GCA_964491005.1 uncultured archaeon
TTATATTCGGTACCATCTTTTAATCTAAGTAATATCTCAGATTCCTGAGCTTCTTGTAATATATGTAAAGGATTTTTTAATTTTCTTTGATCATTTGACATTGTTTTTTTACCTTTAATAAAACAAATTAATTTTTAAAATAACTATAGATAAGATAATTTAAAGAGTAATTTTAATTTAATCATAGTTAAAATTTGATAAAATTAAAACTTATTGGTCATATGTTTGGAAGATAAAAGATTCTACAATTCTAAAAAAAAGGAAATTATTGATAAATATAATTCTACTTCACATTTTTATGATGAAAGATACAGAGATATTCAAAAAATGAAATATGATTTAATATCAAAACATTTTACTTTATTGAATAAAATTATTTTAGATGCAGGGTGCGGTACTGGACTTCTATTTTCATTTATTGTTGAAAAATATATAGAAAACATATCAAAATATAGTAATTATCATTATGTTGGGATAGATATCTCTATAAAAATGTTAAAAAAATTCAAGGATAAAATTAATGATAATCATATGTTATTTAAGGGCAATATTGATTTAATTCTAGCGGATCTTGATTTTTTACCATTCAGAAACCAGAGTTTTAATTCTTTTTTTTCAGTTACATCTTTTCAAAATCTACCAAATATTAATAATGGAGTGCTTGAGTCAATAAAAACATTAAAAACCAACGCTATATTGCTTATCTCTATTTTAAAAAAAAAAATAGAAATCAAAGAATTTGAATTATTTATAGAAAATTACGTTGATGAATTAGAAATTATTGATAATGTTTCTATTGAAGATTTTATAATTCTTGGTAAAAAGAAACCATTATTTTAATTAATTCTTTCCTATAAAAGAAGCTAAAATATCCTTTAAATTATATTCTATTCTGTATTTTTTATGGAAATAATTACAAATATTTTGAATATCTCGTTCAAGAATTTTTAAAGCATTAGGATGATCTCTTGGGATTGATTGCAGCCAATCAATAATCAATATATTTCCATCCTCATCAGAAATTATATTGAATTCACCCAAATCTCCATGCACAAGTTTAGACTTTTTATATATTTCTCTCATTTGAAAAAGAATTTCATTAAATAACTCTTCTGGTTTTTCTATATCCTTATAATAGACAATCTCTTTACCTCTTAAGTATTCCATTACAATTATATGTCTATTATAACCTATAGGTTTAGGAGTTTTTAAACCCAATTTATAAATTTCTTTAAGAGCATTATATTCTTTTTTAGCAGCAAGTCTATTAATATAAAGCCAAGATAAATGAGTTCTTTTCCCTGTAATATTTCTTAATTTCCTCACATTTTTAAAACTTCTTCTTCCCATTCTATATATTTTTAGAGCATAAATAACATTATCATCATCAATACAACTATAAACATCAGATTCTTTTCCTTTTCCAAGTAATGGTCCAAGTTGACTAATTATCTTTTTTTCTACAAGTGTATGAAGAGCTAAAACATCATAGCCAATTGAATTTATTTGATATGCAACTTCACGTTCTTCAGAATTTCTGATTGTTAATCCTAATTTATGGACATTTTTCAATCTATATAGTGTTTCTGGTAGTGGATACCTTGAATAAAATTTTATGTCTTTAATTGTTACATATTCAGATTTTTTCATTCCAATTTCAATTGCCATTAAAATTCTTAAGTCTTGTTTCTCTAAACTTTTTAATAAATTTCCTGCTTGGCTCATTCAAAATACTTAGAAATTTTATTTCCCTATAAAAATAGTTGAAGATTAATACTTTAAAAATTTAAGTTGATTTCTTGATTAATTTTAATAAAAATTAAATATTGCATTTACAAGAAAAGATTTCATCATGTTGAACTACTCACCCCTAAACAGTACCGAGTATTTTTTTGTTACATTTTTCATCACTTCCCTTAATTCGTAAATATAGCTAAATTATAGCGGTTCTTCCATGTAAAGCATGATCCAATTGAGAGTACATTAAATTAGAAAACCTCGTGGAAGGTCTCCTAAAATATTAAAAGATAATAATGATTGACGTATTTCATGATATTTGGAGTTCTTTCTTGTCATTAATTCTGAAACACGTCTAATTTTAGACCATTTCTTATTCGAAGCCATGAA
>CAZBEU010000214.1:0-1645 GCA_964491005.1 uncultured archaeon
GCTTTTAAATAATTCATCTAATTTGTCTAACATTCAATAATTAATAATCATCAATTTTTAATAAAAAATTACATAAATATAGAAAAGTAATTGCAAAAAATTTAATAAATATACTTACAATTATTTTTACAATCAGTTTTAATTTGCATTACTGGCGAGCTTTATCTGGTGAAAAATGAAATGAGCTTTAAAGAGGATAATTATGAAGATAATAATATAAAAGATCTAGTCTTTTTTGAAGATATTGATTCTGAAGCTGAAGAGAAAAAAGAAATTCCTAAAGTAACCAAAGAAATAGATCAACAAACTAATATTATCCTTTCTACAGAATTAATTCCTTATTTGGGTAAATTTAAATATACAAGTATATTGAGTAATGAAAGTTTTGCCCCTATAAATGATGTTAAAGTGAAAATACAATATCCTAGTTTCTTGGAACTAAGCAGATCAATTCCTCCTACTATAACAAATCTAGATATCGAAAAAGATGAAGATGAAGAAGAAAACATTGAACTTATAAAATTAGAATTCTCCAATATTAATGCTAATGAAACCAAAGAAATATCTTTATTTTTTACCCCAAAAAATATTATAAATGAAGGAAAAATTAGAACTTTTTCTGCATTTGTAAATAATGATGGTTACATTCGTGTAATCGAATCTGAACCATTAAAAATTGATATTAATCAAGTTGTATTGCAGCCAAAACTTATCCCCAGTTCTAAAATAGCTGAATTTTTAAAAGATAACGATGTTAGAAAAGCAATCAGAAGTTATGGTATTGGGATTAATCAAAAATTAGATTTAGATTTTCTATTTAATCGACTAGAAGTAATATTAAGAGCAAATAATCTTCAATACATAACTAAAGACGAAAAAAAGAAGATTTTATGGTATTTTGGAATTGATCTTGAAACTAATAGCGATGTTCTTGTTGTAGGTCAAATTAAAGAAAATAAAATTGAATGGATTATTTCAACCAAAAATCCGAATTTAATAATATCTCTATTGGTCCTGTTATCTTCTGAATTAAAAGATGTTTTGCTTAGAATGGGTATTATTGATTCAATTAATAATCTTTATAATCTAGAATGCAAAGCTTGTGGTTCTGTTTTACCCGCTTTTCCTACCAAAGGAAAATCTATTAAATGCCAAAATTGTCATTTAGACCAGATTGTTTGGTAGTAATTATTAAGACCATCAATTTTATTAAAAATATTATAAGATACGATAATTTTCTCCTACTATACTTAGGATTATTAAAATATTTTATGAATAAAAATAAAAAAAATAAAAAAACAATTAGAAATAATTAAAATTATTTCAAATTTTGAGTCTTTTATAGATTATAAGTATTTAATTGCGAGAATGATGTCATCTCTGGTTACTTTTTTACGATTAGAGTGTTTTGTTAATCGTAGAGATGTTTTGGTGAGTTTCTCAGCACTTTTTTCGAGCCAATTAACTAATTCATCAACAGCATCTCTAGCAACTATTTCTGCACCATTATGCTTCATTAATCTTCTAATTGGACTCCAACTAATATATTCAGCCATTTTTTATTCAATCCTCCACTTTTTAATTATTTGAGTTAATTTCCTTAAATGTTTCTTTTTTGATCAAATTTAATTAATCAAATAAAATA
>CAZBEU010000215.1:0-11494 GCA_964491005.1 uncultured archaeon
CCTAAAAATTCTAAAATAAACCTAACAGAAACAGAATTGAATCAAGCAATGACGATTATAAGAGAAAAAAAAACGGATTCAATTTGGTTAAATTGAATTCCTTAACTTAATTATGCTTAAACAATTTATACTGTCTTATATCACATAAGATAATTTTTTGTATTGCTTTTAGATTTTTCTCGAGTCCTATTAATCTTATATCTATTAATCTATGGGAATAAAGAGTTCTGTATGTTTTTAGAACATTTAAAAAAATCTCTTTACTTTTCTTCCTAGTTATATATTATTTATGAAAACTAAAATTGAAATTTTAAAAATTCTCTTTATAAAGGTTTTTGGATTATTTTGAAAAATTGGTCGCTATTCTTCTGAGTTTTTTAAAAAGAAATTTGGATTATTTCTGAAAGATCACATAAATTAATTAATACGAGTGGTTTTTAAAAAAGAAATGATAAATAAGGAAAAAATGAAATGACAAAAAAAATGATTTGACATTTTTTTTAATCAAAATAGAATTTATTTCAGATAAATATTTAAAGAGACAAGATTGGGTGATTAAAAGATTAGAAAATATATAAATTTTTGAGTATGGAAAAGGATTATCTCAAAAGGAAAGATTCACTGGTCATATTTCCTTTATTCAACTATGTATCTTTCTTATTGCTATCAGGTTCAAATATTTTATCATAATGCAAAAATGAAGGAAATTCTTTAATATCTGAAGGATAAAAACGATACACTTTTCTTGGAGGAACAGATAAACTTTTCTCAAATACCCCAATATGCCAAATATATCCATAAACTCCATCTATTGTTTCTCCATCATTAAATCCTAATCCCTGATTTATTAAATAAAGTATGGAATTCATAATAACTTCAAAAATATGATTTGATGGTGCATAATCATTTGGAAAAACCACTTCAATATCACACAAATCTAATTGCTGGGCCCCAACACTGTCCATTAAAGTCCAATTATCCTCCAATTTAATTCTTCGTACATTACTCCAGATTGGAATTGGTGGAGTATTATATTTCTGATAATGAAGGAGTTTATTATCAAATTGCTCTTTATTAAGTAAAACCTCACCATTAGGATTGAAATAATATAAAGTTTCTGGATGCTCCAATAATTTACTTGTAATTTTATTCATATACATTAATTCTTTTAAAGGATCATAATTATCTGGATTTTCTGGATTATCTTGCTTTTTAGTATATGTCATAAGAATACGTATAAATGCTTGATGTTTAGGGATATGTGCATTAGATTCTTTGAATTGGTTATAACACAATAATGCTCGTTCTAAAGATTTAGGATATACGAATGGTCCAAAATATCCCATTGACCACGCTGAAAACAGACCAACCTCATCTTTAACATCACCCATATGATCTGGCCATTGATTATCTACAATATCAATTAGTATTCTCCCATCATTATCTGGCAAATCAATATATAAAGAACCTATAGTCATCCATTTTTCCATCGATTTTTTTTGAGCTTCTGATATAATTTTATATTTTTCATCATTAATTTCTTTTTTTTTAGAACTTGAACACATAGGATTGAAGTGTGATAACAAAGGCTTTATATCATCGACAGTAATAAGTTCCTTTAATAAAATACAAAATCCTTGAGTAAATATCACTTTCATTATAAAGTGATTAATAAAGAATATTATATAAGATTTCTTTATCAAATAAAATAATTCGAATATTGAATTTAATATTGGTTTTTACACTCTTTTTAAAAATATTACTTTTAGAATGAAATAATTTTTTGAATTAACGGGAAAAAGGGATTAAAAAATTAATTTTTAAAAAAAATAGTATCTCTAAAATATTTTCTCTTTATTATTGAAAATGATCTTTAAGTTTACTACTAATTTTTGAGAAAAAGGAAAGATAAATTTCTTTTTTTTAGTTAAGTTTTGTATTATTTATGAAAACTCAAATAAAAATTTTAAAAATTCTCTTTATAAAGGTTTTTATATTATTTCTGAAAAATTATGGATTATTTTGAAAAATAAGTTGTCAAAATACTAATTTATTTATAAAGGATTTTGGGTTATTTTTGAAAACTCACAATTGTTGTGGTTTTTAAAAAAGAAATGATAAAAACGCAAAAAATGAAATGACAAAAAAAATGATTTGACATTTTTTTTAATCAAAATTTAGTTTCTATTAGATAAATATATTTAATTAATATATGAATATTACTATGTCTAATAAATTAATCTCAGAAGGTAAATTATTGTCTAAATTTTCTATTTAATCTTACTTCTTTTAGATTAAATTAAATAATATTCAGATATCGACTAAATTTTGAAATATATTATTAAAATAATAAATATTGCTAATAATATTCTATTTTCTTGTGTATTTTTTTTCATTGATTATAAAATAAATAAATTGGAAGAATTTAAAAAAAAATACAAATAATATAATGACAAATTTATAATAAAATAAATAGAAGCAAAAATAGCATGAATAATGATCTTATTGATGAAATTCTGAATAAAATAAAATCTCATATAGATAAAATCTATTTTTTTCCTCTTGAAGACTCTGAAATTATAACCATCCAAAAGATATTAGGTGTTATATTTCCTGACATCTATACCTCATATTTAAAAAAAATTGGATTAAAACAGGATCTAATTGAACCTCACAAGTATTCAGAACTTCAATTATTTGAATCTGAACAAGATTTTATTGATCAAAAAGATTTTCTTCAAGATATTATTGAAAACAACGCAGAAATTTATTTTGCATTTGGACATAATGGTTGTGGTGATTTATTTCTCTTAAAAAGAAAAGAAGAAAATGATAATTACATTTATGAAGTACTTCATGATACAGGTGAAATTATTAAAATAGATATGTCTTATTCTGATTTTTTAAGATGTGAGGTAAATTTAACACTGGATTCAATAGATGATCATAAAAAAAATGAGAATAAAAAATGGTCAGTACAATTTTCCCTTAAAACGGATTCTGAAAATAATATTATTACCGTTTTAAATCAAGAATTTGATGCAAATTTATCTGAAGATTGGGAATTTATAGATGAATCACCCGCTAAAGTTAGAGAATTTCATAAAAAACTTATGATCAACCAAAAAGAATTTATTTTGAAGAAATTAGAATATGAAAATTGGGAGAACCCAAATTATTTTTTCAATATGGAAGAATCTTTAAACCAAATCAATGATTCTATGATTAAAAAATTACATAATCTTTTTTCAAAACATCAATATCTTGGTTATAAATTGATAGATTATGGAATTCTTTAGAAATATGAAATTTTGTCTTTAAACTATTAAAAAATCAATAAAATTTTATTCTTAACAATTAATCTAATCATAATTTAATCAATTTGAGTTATTCGCATATTTTTTTTATATCTGAGAAGTATAACATAATATTTTATAATTATCAAATCATTTTTTCATTGTTACCAGATTTTCTGCTATTATGTCAAATCATTCCTTTATAAAGGATGTCATTTCATTAATTGTAAATTTTTCAAAAAAATATACTTTATAAGAGTTAATTTGTCATTTCATTATTTAAATTCACAATTGTTAATACGAGAACATTTTAATTGAACTTTGTTAACTTCTCACTTGAACCAGATTTTTTTTTTCTCCATTAATTTCATTTGAGTTATGAATTTTTAAAAAAAGACTAAAAAGAAATATATATTCAATTTTTCAGAAGTTTTTAGGATAATAGTTAATAGGTTTAAATGCCCCCACCATCTGAAATAATCCAATTAAATGTATCCACGAGAATATCTTTCTTTGCATTCTCAGCAGCCCCGCCAGAAGTATATATTGAACCACCTGCGTCAAAAGTAACATTGTATTGTAAGGTTGAAAAATTCGCCCATCCAATTAGCAGAGAATCGTAATTTGTTGTTGATAAAGTCACACCATTGAACATATGACTCATATCTTTTACGTTTGACACATTCCAGTTACCAAGATTTTGGTTGAAATTAAATGTTAAACTGAACATACTATTCATATCTGTTACACATGAAACATCCCAGTTACCAATATCTTGGTTGAAAGAAGAAATTCTGAACATATTGCTCATGTCTGTCACTTTCGATACATCCCAATTACTAATATCTTGGTTGAATAAATAAGCACTCCAGAACATGGACCTCATATCCATTACGCTTGATACATTCCAATTGCCAATATTTTGATTAAAAGTAGTTGCTTGGAGGAACATATAGCTCATATTCATTACGCTTGAAACGTTCCAGCTGTTAATATCTTGATTAAAACTATTTGCAAATGAGAACATATTGCTCATGTCTGTCACTTTCGATACATCCCAATTACCAATATCTTGGTTGAAAGAAGAAGCACCCCAGAACATATAGCTCATATTAATCACGTTTAATACGTTCCATTCACCAATATTTTGGTTGAAGGAAGAAGCGCCGAAGAACATATAGCTCATATCCATTACGCCTGAAACGTTCCATTCACCAATATTTTGATTGAAGGAAGAAGCATCATAAAATATAGAATTCATATTTTTTACACATGATACATCCCAATTATTCATCCCTTCTATATTTTCAATGCTAAGGCATGCTTTAAAAGCATCATTGAGATTTATAGTACCAGTTAGATTTAAATTATCATGGGTATTAATGATAAGGTTTTCGCATCCATAGAAATATCCTCCTGAATTTCCTAAACGTAAGTGACCCCATTTATTTATCTCTTTTAATTTAAGCCTATCACCTCCATTATTAAAGTTCCAACCAACGATAATTCCATTAATGCCGATGGTATATATTCCTCCTGAAATATAAGTATGAGTTGTTTCTGGTTGGTCCCAACTTGTGATCACCTCAAGAGTTCCATCGCCCCAATCTATTGTAAAATTGTATGTTCCGCTTGATTCCAAAGGTAAGCTTATTTGATTTTCATTGCTTATACCCAGTTTTCTAGTATCCCATACTGAGGAAAAACCTTTAATTGAAGCTTCTTTTTGAGATGGAAACAAAAAAAATAATGATGATGTTATAGTTAATAAGCTCATGATCAAAATGAATGATATTATTAAGACTTGCTTTTTCTTTTTAATCATTAATCTCACGTATGATTTTACTTATGGTCATTAATAGAATTGATTTTAGAAGTTAAAAATCTTTTTATTCAAAGGATTAAATTTTATTAAATATATTTTTCTGGATCTAAATCAACCAGATTTTTTTTTTTAAACTATTTTATAATTGTCCAATCATTTTTTCGTTATTGTTAGATTTACTGTTATAATGTCAAATAATTCCTTTAAAAAGAATATCAAATCATTAACTATAAATTATCTATAAATATAATAATTTTAGGAGTTAATTTGCCATTTCATTTTTCTAAACCACAATTGTTAATGCGAAAACATTTTAGTTGAACTCATTATTTTTATATTTATAATATATTGTTTAAATCTCTAAAATTTATTAATTAAATAAAAACAGGTAAGTTAAAGATATGGATAATCAAGGAAAGAGACAAAAAAGATATGAATTTGCCAAAACAGAAAATTGGAAAAATATGCAAAAAAAAAAGCGTGAAATAAGAATAAAATTATATAAAATGCTTAATAATACGGAAATAGAAGAAATAATCGAATTTTGCGAAGATGAATTATCTAAAATAGAAAAAACACCATATCATATTATTTTTAAGAGGAATTTATTGGATTTAGTGGAAGATTTGTCCACTTGGCTTATAAGATTTTATAGAGATGCATCAAGTGCTATTAATATAAAGACAATGTATTTTGAAATGAATGGATTTACAATAAATCCAAAATTATGGTACATTTCTGGCTTTGCATATGAAGATCTTTATTTGGAAGAAAAGAATTATTATTGGACTGCCGAATGGGATTATGGAGAACAAGGAATAGATATGCAGTTTATTATAAAGGGTTTTGAAGATATCCAAGCAATATATAAAAAATATTTTAACGATAATCCAGAATATATGAAATATGATTATTCCCAATTTTTAAATGAATTTTTAATTATTCTAAGATTACAGGAGCTTTTTAAAGAATCTTATAAAATAGCTAAAAGTCGAGAAAAAAATTTAAATTATATTAAAATATATATAACTGCTCATGATTACGAATTTGTGTATCATATAAATTGATATCGAGTAGTAAACGTTAAAATAGAAATCTATAAAATTAAAAATATAAATTTCTTTTTTTTTTCATAAGTAGATGAATTAATTTTTTTAACATATTCTTTGATATTTATCAAATCACTTTTTTAATGTTAGCAGATTTTCTGCTAAAATGTCAAATCATTAGTTGCAAATTATCCATAATTTTATAGTTTTTAGTAATTTATTTGTCATTTCATTTTTTGAAACTACATCTACTAATAAATTGAATATTTTAAATATTCTTGATTTTATGAAAAATGGAGAGCGAATATCATTAGATCTTAATATAGTATCCACTCCTGATGATAGAGAATTCCATAAAAAGGAATTAGATAAAAATTATAGTGCTAAATATAGGAATTTAAAAAAAATAGCTTTATTTTGTTTGAAATGTAATGGTTTTATGGTATATTAAAAAATAATCTAAATAATCAATATGAAGATAAATTAATTTCATTAATCAGAAATTATTCAAAAAATTCTTATATGAATAAATATCAGATTTTTGTATTATTTTTATGAATACTAAAATAAATATTTTAAAAATTGTCTTTATAAAGGTTTTTGGACTATTTCTGAAAAATTATGGATTATTTTGAAAAATAAGTTAATAAATTACTAATTGATTTATAAATGATTTTAGGTTTTTTTTGAAAACTCACAATTGTGATTTTTCAAAAATGAATTGATAAAAAAATTAGATTGTAAAAAATTAAAAAAAAGAAATAGGATTTAGAAATTGTTAAGAACTATAATGTAATTAACGGATAGAGATATTTTTCGTTTCTGGAAGATATTTCCATATAGCAAACATTACAAATGGAATTAAGCAGCTATAAATAATGAATACATAACCCACTTCTATAAAATTAGTTAATAATGCGGATAAAGCAGATCCTCCAACAACTGCTATGGCGAAAGCAAAAGAACGCCACGCGAGTGCAGTACCCCTAATCTCTGTTGGAAATAGTTCAACACAATGGACTCGATTCAAGCTTAAAAATGAATAATATGCAGCAAAAGTAAGACCACTCAGTACAGCAATCAAAGGTTGACTGATAATAGGTAAGAAATACATACTTAGGACTAATAGGATTAGACTTATTAGTTCAATAATGCAAATCACATAACTAGTGGATTTTCGTCCAAATTTATCAGTAATTGGACCAATGAGAAAAAATGCTGCCATGGCAAAAACGGACATTATTATCCACGTAGTAGTGACTTGGTCAGTATTCCCAAAATAATCATGTAAAAAGGGATCAAAAAGTGAAATTGATGTAAATCCTAATCCAAGATAAATACCTGAAAGGATAAAAACTAAAAACCTTACCTTATATTCACCTTTATAGACTTTTCCGAGTTTTTTAATTTTGTCTTGAATTGATTCGATTGGTCTGCTTTTCTTATTTTCTATATAAGCTGAACTTTCTTTAATACCAAATCCCAATAAAGCGATTGGAATTATAACTATGAATATCATTGGGAGATATCTCCATGTTGCTGCAGAAGCTATATCTACTGGTTCCTGCATTGCGATTCTACGTGCTATTGGTCCTATAAATGTGGCTGCTACAGTGAATATAGTGATCCAAAAAATAGCCCGCCCCCGATTTTGTGGGGCTACTTCCTCACTTACATATATAACCCAGACGTCTGAAGATACAAAGAAGAAACTAAAGAAGAAGAAAATTGTAAATTGCTCCTTATCTAAAGCAAATCCCATTAAAGATCCACTAATAGTCATTCCTATAAATGAAATTATAATTGCCCATTTTCGACCAATAATATCTGCAAAATATTGAAGAGCAAACACAGCAATCAAACCCAGGGAGGCGATACTCAAAATTACATAATATTGAGGTTCAGTGAGTCCGAACTCGAATAATAAGTTATCATTAATATGAATAGGCATAGCTGTTAGAAAACCATCTACAATAACATATGCAATTACATAGAAGATCAAAAAACGTGAAATTCGGCTTTTTTCTCCCTCACCCTTTTGTTGTTCTAAAGAAGCTGATTCTTCTTTTTTTGTCATAGTATACTAAATAGACTTGATATTTTTATAGTTTTCTATTTAACATAATATTTTATAAATATCAAATCATTTTCTTGATATTTACAGATTTTCTGCTTTAATGTCAAATCATTCCTTTAAAAAGAATATCAAATTATTAGTTATAAATTATCCACAAATATACAGTTTTTAAGAGTTAATTTGTCATTTCATTTTTCAAAATCACAATAATTAATACATGTTGTGAGTCTCCAAAATAAATACTAAATTTTCCAAATAAACGCAAAATTTTCCAAAAAAAATGCTAAGATCTCATATTTTCTTGAGAAATACTGAAAAATACAGTTTAAATTGTTTAAGCATAATTAAGTTAAGGAATTTAATTTAACCAAATTGAATCCGTTTTTTTTTTCTCTCATAATCGTCATTGCTTGATTCAATTCTGTTTCTGTTAGGTTTATTTTAGAATTTTTAGGCTAAAATGCTTTCCCAGCTTGTATAACCATATTTTGAATAATTTTTTATAGTGTATTACGATCTTCTCTATGCGGTTATTCACAAGCAGGAGCTAACGTCTTTAAAAATAAATCTTAAACTGCTCAAATTTTACATAACCTTGCATTAAATGTATGTCATGAATGTAGAGCACCTAGATTTGGTCATACTTACGATATAGAAGTATCGGGAATTATCAATTTATTATCATTTATTGTACTAAGATTTGAATTAAGATTTAAGATGATGGCTAATGATATAAAATTAATAAAAATGTTAAAAAAAAAGATAATTTTAGGAAGATTTTATTTCTTTTGATTCTCTAGCATTTAGCCATCGTACTATTGCTACTTTTAGAAAATTTGCTATAATAAAAGCTCCGAATGCATACAACCAGATAAATCCTGCCAATGCCCAACCTATAGGCGCCATAAAAATACCAAATGCTGCAAAAAAGGTTGCTACCATTTGAGTAGATTCACAAGCAATAAATAATATTTTGGAAGGATAGGGTTTATGCCAAAAATGATTTTCTTCTGCCCTAGTTAGATAAATAGTCATGTGCCCCCCAACTGCTAATTTCAAGAAGATTAATGTTTGTAAGGGTTGCGGCGCAAGTAAAAATATATTTTTGCCAATCAAAAACATCATAAAGCTAAAAAAGACCCCGATTATTCCCAAAGATGATGCAACAATGAGTAATCGTTTCATTTTCCATCGCACTGGTTTAGGTGCAGGTCGTGCATTGTCAAATGCGATTGTCATTATAGGTAGATCATTTAATAATGTTAAAATAACGATCATAATTGCTGTAATAGGGTATATCCTGAAGATCAAAATTGCTAAAACTAAGAAAATCAAAACTCTTACGGTCTCTGAAATACGATAGGTTGAATAGCTTTTCATTCGTTCGAAGATTATACGACTTTCTTCTGTTGCACCAATAATAATTGAAAGCCCCGGTTCAGTTAAAACTATATCTGCTGCTGATTTTGCTGCATCAGTTGCATTGGATACTGCAATGCCAACATCCGCTTTTTTAAGAGCAGGTGCGTCATTTACACCATCTCCTGTCATTCCAACAACATATCCCTTATTTTGTAAATTTTCTACAATCTTATATTTATGTTCAGGATAAACTTCTGCAAAACCATTTGCTTCTTCAGCTAATTTTGCTCCTTCTTCACCTTTTGCTTGTAAAAGAGTCTTTGCAATAACAAAATTAGTACCCATACCTAATTTAATAGCCATTTGTTTTGCAATAGCACTGTGATCTCCCGTAACCATTTTAACATCAATACCCATTGTAACTGCTGTTCTAATAACATCACCAGAATCTTCACGAGGAGGATCAAATAACGCTACAATACCAATAAAATGCCAAATATCTCCATTTTCTTCTTTTGCTACACCTAAAGCACGATATCCCTGAGTTGCAAATTCATTAATTTTTTTTTCGATTTTTGAGGCAATTTCTTCTTTATTTGCAATTAAATCTAAAATCACTTGAATTGCTCCCTTAGATACCTTTATTTGTTTGCCTTTTTGCTCTAAAATTGCTTCTGTTCTTTTTATTACAGGATCAAATGGATGGAATTTTAATAGACTATATTCTTTAGAATCTTCTTCTCCACCTATCTCATTGAATTTACTAAAGAATGCATCATCAATTGGATCCTTATCTTCTTCCCTAGATGCTAATACTCCATATAAAATTACTTCTTTTGGAGTAAAATTTTCAAAAGGTTCAATTTCTCCAATAGTAATTTCATTTTTAGTAATAGTTCCTGTTTTATCTGAACATAAAATATCCATGCTAGCTAATTCTTCGATAGATAGCAATCTCTTTGCAATCGCTTTTTTCTTAGCAAGATCTGCGGCACCAACCGCCATAGAGACTATTAAGACCGCTGGTAGAGCAACTGGAATCGCAGCAATTATCAATACCAATGCAAATTGCAAAACGGATAAGAAGTGTTCTTGTCTAATCAAACCTACAATAATCACGATTAATACTAAGCTAATTGCAAATATTATTAGATAATTTCCAATTTTCACAATAGCTTTTTGGAAATGACTTTTCGTTTTAGCCTCAGCGACTAAATTAGTGGTTCTACCAAAAAATGTATTAAGCCCAGTACCAATAACAATCCCATTCATTTCTCCTCTTTTAACTATAGCTCCTTCATATGCAACATCAGCAATCTTTTTGTTAACAGGTAATGATTCTCCAGTTAAAACAGATTCATCTAAATTAAGGTATTCTCCTTCACAAAGCTTAATATCTGCGGGAATAATATCTCCTAAACGCACTCTTACTATATCTCCAGGAACAAGAAATCTTGATTCTACATCAATCCATATATTATCTCTTAAGACCTTCGCGTGTAAAGCAAGTTTCTCTTTCAATAATTCAACAGCATCATCTGCCTTAGCTTCCTCCCAAAATCTAACAATAGCGTTTATCATTAACATAGCTATAATGATTGAAAAATCATTATAATGTTGAATTACAATTGATAAAACAGCAGCAATCTCTATCATCCATGGTATAGGGCCCCAAAAATTACTTAAAAATTTTAGAAGAGGTCTTTTTTTCTTTTCGGGAATTTCATTGGGGCCATAAGTTTCTAAACGTCTCTCTGCTTCTGAACTTGTAAGACCTTTATCATTACACGCAAAATTATTCTTAATTTCATCAATTGTTTCTTTTTTTTCTTCTCCGTGAGATAAAGAAACTGGTTTCAATTTTGATTCACTTTTTTTAAAAATT
>CAZBEU010000216.1:0-5551 GCA_964491005.1 uncultured archaeon
GCTTTATTTCTAGTTCATTACATAAAATCGTATTTGCTTGAATCGACGTCTGATGATGAGACTGTCAATGAGATTGCCAAATCCATATCGATATCAGTTAATTTCTTTCTTTGGGCATGTCTGGTCATTTCTAATGCTTTATTTGTCATTAATTTAGCTGTTTTTTCTAAATAATCAATTAAAGCATCAACTGCATCTCTTGCAACCATTTCTGCACCATTATCTTTCATTAACTTACGAATTGGTGACCACGCAAAAACTTTTTTAGCCATTTTTTTTCCTCCACTTTTATATTTTTTAGTAATTTAGATTTTTATAGAAGTTCTAATTTCTACAAAAAACTTCCTTATATAATATTACTCATTACAAATATATAAAGATTGCGCTAAATCTTCCAAAAGTTATAATTGGTTTAATAATTTTATAATTTTCACTAGATCGACATAAATTCGAACTCACTGAAGAAATGTAGGAAGTATACTTCTGAGCGATTAGATCAGAGATTTTTTTTTTTAATCGTTTTTAAAGATAATTATTAATTGATCTTCTTTAAAATCACCCCTTCCTAAATAATCATAATTATTATTCTCTAAAATAGGAATCTAGAGAAATATAAAGTTCATAAAATGAATATACTAACTATTAACCTTTTTTATAAATATATGTTATATATAATTGGATACATATGAAAATGAGGCATTTAACTATTTATTACATAAAATTAAAAGCGCTTATGAAAAAGTAAAAGCTAATAATTATTCAAAATCATATCATATAATTCAATAAATTAAAAAATCTATTAATACAAAAGAATTTTAATTCAAACATATGCCTCTATGCTTAAAAAAATCAAGCGATTTATTTTCTACTTGATAAAATTAAATAGAGAACAATTATCATATAATTATTTAAAATTTTTTTTTTTATTAAATCATAGATTATAGATTTATTTCATAAATTTATTTTAATATTTTTAATTTTGATGAACTAAAGATATATAAACATTAATACAATAGATACTATAAATTTTGGGCTTACAATGAAAATTAAAATAGCATTAACAAAGGGAGATGGTATTGGCCCTGAAGTTGTAAATGAAGGAATAAAAATTCTAAAAATTATTAGTGATTATACTGACTTAGACATACAATTTGAAGAAGCTCCTGCTGGTGGAAATGTATGGAAAGAAACTGGAGAAAGTTTACCTAAAAAATCTGTCGAAATAATCAAAAATTCAGATGCACTATTATTTGGTGCTATTGGCCTTCCAGATATACCTCAAGGTGTAGCAGAATCTGCTATACTAAGATTGAGACAAGAATTAGATCTTTATATTAATCTTAGACCTATTAAACTCTACGATTCAATGAAGGAACAGAGTCCTCTTAAAGAAGAATATATTGGGAAAGGTATTGATTTTACAATAATTAGAGAAAATACTGAAGGTTTATATGCTAATATTGGAGGATTCTTAAAAGATGAAGTTGCTATAAATAGTATGGTCTATACAAAAAAGGGATGTGAAAGAATAATTCGATATGCTTATGAATTTGCAAAATTACATAAGCATACTAAAATAACCTCTGTTGATAAAGCTAATGTTATAAAACCAAGTCAAATGTGGCGAAGTATATTTCAAACAATTGGTAATGAATATCCTGATTTAGAACAAGAGAATTACTATATTGATGCTTTTTGTCAATGGATAATCCGAAAACCATATGCATTTGAAACCGTGGTTACAGGTAATTTATTTGGAGATATTATTAGTGATGAAGCAGCATTCTTAGTAGGTAGTTTAGGAATGGCTTCAAGTGGTAATATTCATCCTGGTAAAGTTTCAATGTATGAACCAATCCATGGTTCTGCTCCAGATATAGCAGGTAAAGGCATAGCTAATCCTATAGGGACAATTTTAAGTATAAAATTAATGATGGAAGAATCTATTAAGCAACCTGACATAGGAGAAAAAATAGAAAAAGCTGTTGAAATAAGTCTTAATGAAGTAAGAACAAAAGATATTAGTAATAATAAACTAAAGATACTTTCTACGTCTCAAATGGGAGATTTGATTGCTGAAAAATTAAAACAAGAATTAAAATTATAAAAATATCTTTAAAATTAAAAATTAGATTATATTGCCTATTGTACTAAACATTACCTTTAATTGATCGAAAATTTCAAGTATTTATTCATTTCAAATTTTAAAAAATAAAAGAGATATCATTTTTTTTTCAAGATAATCATTTATATTAAATTCTTCCAGTAAATTTGACCAATCAGTGGTTTCATTTACTCTTATCCCAACTAAAATAACCTTTTTTTCTTGAATAGATTCTATTATTTTTATTACTGTTTCTCTCCATTGAGAGTTTATATTTTGTCTATTTCTTGCATCAAAGATACAAAATACACCATCAGAGTCATTTACTTCTAAATTATTATAAAGATAATTATTTAGAATAAGCCCATTATCATACTCGTAGACACGTTTATCTGAAGCTTCCATTGAATTTTTAATATTAAAATTTGATGAAATTGAATTTAAAACTTGTAAACCGGGGCTCCAATATTGATTTTCAGTTATAAATGTTATCTTTAAGGAATTATTTTGTTTTAATATGGAATTAATTTCTGTAATAATATCTTTTTGTAGTCTTTCTTCTTCAAATTCTTTATTTTTTACTATATAATGGTATGAAATTAATCTAAATGCATCTGATATATTTTCACCTGTTAAAGCACTTGCTTCTATGTAAGAAACCGTACTTACGCCTTTTTCCATTAGTTCATTCGTAATTTTAACACCCTCTTTATATTCAACAGCTCTTTGTTCTTTTAGATCTGATTTATTTCCAACAATTATAATTGGAAGTTCTTTTGTATTAAGAAATTCATTTATTTCATTAAACCATTCTATTATATTGTTATATGACTCCCTATTGGTTAAATCAAAAACTATAAATGCAGCTTGAGCACCTAAATAATATGTCTTCCTAAATCGTTTAAAATATTTTTGCGCCCCTATATCCCATATTGAAAATTTTATAGCATTTCCCAAGAAATCTATGGAGTGAGACAAAATATTTAGACCAATAGTTGCACGATAATCATGGGAGAATTTATTTTCTACAAACCGTCTAACTATAGATGTTTTACCTACCTCATGTTGACCAATAATAATAAATTTAAAACGAAATTTTCCTCCACGATCTAGTCTTAATTGATATATTTGGTTTTTTAATCTATCTGTTTTTTTAGCTTCATATTCAAAATTTGGTATATCTAATTGAATTACATCATCTTCTTCAGCAATAAGCATCTGAGCAATTTTTTCTGCTAAAAAATATGCATATGAAGTGACTTTATCTATTGATGCCATTGGATTGATAACTAAACTTAAAGTAGCGTTTTTAATTATAGAAATAAAGAGTAATCGATGATCTTTTGTATCAAAACTAGCTGTACCAAATTGTTGAAATGAGAATTCATCTCTTATTCTTTCTAAAACAGGATTAACTACAGAAGTAAGTACAGATATGATTTCTATATTTATATTTTCTCTTTTTTCTCCAAAAATAATTAATCCATCAACATCAGAAACAATTATTGCCTCAACATCTTTATTTACTTTAAAGAAATTTTCGCATAATTCTTTAAACATGAGCGTTAAATTACCAGACAAATATTTTTCTCCTCATTTCATTTAAAAAAATTTTAATAATAAATAAAATATCAATTTTAATAAAAAAACACTATTAAAAATAGTTATTTTTATTATAAGATATAATATCTTATAATTTTAAAAATCTGTCTAATAATAAAATGCCCTCTTGTATAATTTGTCATAATGAAATTGAAAAAAAAAATAGTTTATATGACGAATGCCCAAATGGTCATCAGATTCATAAAAACTGTTTAATAAAGTGGCTAAGCCAATCTTATCATTGTCCATTGTGTAATTCTAAATATAATGAAGATATAATAAATGAATTCAAATTATATCAAAAAGAGAAGGAAAAAGAAAAAGAAAAAGAATTAGAAATAAAAAAACAACAAGAAAATTTAGAAAAGATTCAAAAAATAGAAGAAAAGAATGCTTTTACAAAAATGATTGAATTTATCGAGCAATTAATAGATAATGAAGAATATGAAGAAGCATTAGATAAATTAGAGGAATTTGAAGATAAGAGACCTATTAAGGATAGACATACCTTAATGTTTTTAAGAGGAAAGATTAATTTTATGAGAAAAAAGTATGATATAGCTATTAGTTATTTATTCAAATTGGTAAAAGAAAATTTTAATTATCCTGAAGCTTTTAATTATTTAGGAAAATCCTATAAAGCTTTAGGTCTTAATGATCAGGCTGAATGGGCTTTTAAAAGAGCAAAATAATTTTTTGAAATTATGTCAATTAAAGAAAAAGATAAATCAATTGTTATAAACGAAGTTCAGAAAGTATATGATTTTTTTTCAAGTAAAAAAATATTCAGTAACCTAATTCCTGAAGTAAGAACAAATATCTCTGCAGCACTTTCAGAGGCAAAAAATAAAGATGATATAGCTGCTATAGAGGGAAGAATTACAATAATTAACGGATATCCTAAAGCTTGTGGAGATATTAAATTTGGAATGTCAAACCATACTGCACGTTTATTACTTACAACAAAAAAATTTGATGATTCTATAAATATTGTTATGAATATAAAATATATTCCTAATTTAATTGAAAAACTAAAATTAACCGAAATAAGCATGGAAGAAATTCTAAGAAATAACCAATCTAATGAAATCAGAATGTCGGAAGATTCTACAATGCAATGGTTAATTAAAGAATGCGTTGAAAAAATAGGCAAAATTCCAGATATAATATGGGATAAAGGAGCTATAGGAAAAGAACCAATGATTCGATTATTTGGCAAGTCATCAGATGATCTAATACATCTCTTAAAGCAAATCCTTGAGTTAATAAAATAAAATAAGTTCTATAATTATTTCATTTCTACCTGTATTTTTGAAGAATTCTAATCATATATTAAAAATTGATTATTTCATTCGATTTTTCATACAATCATCAAGAAGTTTGATCGCACAAAAATCTCCACACATACTGCATTCTTGAGTATTATCTGATTTTCCATCTCTAAAATGTATTTTTTTAGCTAATTCTGGATCTATGGCACATTTTATCATTTTTTTCCAATCCAAATTTTTTCTGGCTAAATCCATCTTAAGGTCCCATTTTGAAGCTCTTTCTCCATATTTCGCTATATTTACAGCATGGGCAGCTATTCTCGAAGCAATTACGCCTCTTTTTACTTCTTCTTTATTTGGAAGCCCTAAATGCTCTGAAGGAGTCACATAACATAGATAATCCGCTCCTGATAATCCTGCAATTGTACCCCCTATTGCACTTACAATTTCATCATAACCAGGTGCTATATCAGTAACTAAAGGACCTAATACATAAAATGGAGCATCATTACACAATGATTTTTGTATTTTCATATTTTGTTCGATTTGATTAGCTGGAACATGACCTGGGCCT
>CAZBEU010000217.1:0-5610 GCA_964491005.1 uncultured archaeon
AAATTCTCTAAAATTAGTATATGAATCTCCTTCAAATTCAACCGAATTAATAATATTATTATTTTTTTTTTTAAAAGAATCAGTAATATTATAAAAAAATCGTCTATCCGATGTAATAATAGGATTTATTTTATCAAATCCTATAAATGCTAAATCAATATCAATATATGAATTATTATTTAGATTATTAATAATATTTTTATTATCTCCATCTATATTTAAAGAATTGGCATGAGCTAAATGGCATATTTGATTTCTTTTATCTTTTGCAGGTATTCTCGCATCCATTTTTAGATTATCTAATTCTTGTAATAATAAATTTAAATTCTCTTTTCCTTCTAAATTTTCATATCCTTCTATATGACAATGAGCAGAGTGTGGTAAATTTAATATCTCTATTGCTTCTATAAGCGTTTTATAGACATTTATGGCTTTAAAATTATAAAGAGTACCATTTTTATTAATATCCTCTCGTAATGTATTAAAATTCCATATTTCACTTTCGAAAGGATTATAAATTTTTATACCAAATCCTTTACACTTTGATAATAAATCGGAAATGAATAAAGCTATATCTTCATTTTTTTTTTTCTCAATATCAAATTCTAAAGGCCAAAAAGTACCTAAATTTAAAAGCATAGCTTTATCTAAAACGGGGATATTAACAAAATTAAAAATAGTATGTTTAGAAAGTGATGGATATACGTTAGCTTCTGTTATAAAAGTGTAACCTTGGGAAATATATTCTTTAGCTATATATTCAGATGTAAGAGCACCCCACTTAGAATTAAATTCAGGATTATTTTTTCCCAAAAGACGTATCCAATTTATCTGTTGGGATGCTATATGACAATGGATATCTATAGCTCCAGGGATAATTGTTTTATTTTCAGCATTTATTTCTTTTATATCATTATTAGATGTAAATTTTTCTACTATTATTCCATTCTCAATCAAGATATCTTTTTTTTCTCCTAAAATATTTGAGAATGGATCGAATACTAAACCATTTTTAATCAATAGATTATTTGCTTTTTTTGACATCTTAAATTTTATCAGATTTTATTTTTTCAATTAATTCATTTAATTTAGTAGGAGGGTCTCTCGTACCTTCCACATTAACTTTAATATTTTTATAAATAATATTGTTATTTTTTACATAGGTAACTTGGTTAGCCCACAATGATACAGGCATTAAAATAATTCCTTCTGGAATTTTTGAATCTTGTTTGAAATTTACAATTACATCACCATGATTGTTTGAAATATGCAATTTTAGACTTGGAACTAGATAAAGTTTTTTAAAGTCTAGAGGATTTATAAATCCTATTGCTAAATGTTCTTCCATAGATTCGATATCTTGACAATTCCATTCTACATTCTGATCATTATTTATTAATCTTATTGTATTTAATATCATTTCCATAATTATTTTACACCAAATTATTCATTTAACCTATCAAGAATTTTTTTTAATAAATCATAATCAGATTGAATAAGATTAGGAGGCTCAATTATTTTTTTCAATTGAATAGGTACATGATCAAGTCTAAATGCTAGACCTTTATTTTCTATTCCTGTAATTGATGTTGGTAATATAAGAGTTGCAATTAAAAATGTCCCTGATTTTTTATTATCTATTAGTATTATCGGTTTTGATGATAATATCTTACTTATTTCTAAAGGTAAATGAGATATAGGATCCGTTCCAATGATAATAGATAAATCAAAATCTTCTTTTTGTATTTTTGAAATTATATTATCATCAGATTTGATAGATTCTCCATTCTTAAATTGAATACTTTGATTTCTACCCGTTTCACTTAAAGCTATATGTTCAAAACCTACCATGTTATAGTGCCCCCCAACCATTAATAAAGAAATACGTCCATTATTTTTAACATTATTAAGTATATTTACTAATTCCAAAAGTTCTTTAATAGCATCTCCATTTGTTTCTTGATTCAATAAAGCTTGGCCCGGTAATATTGTAATGTGTTCTGAGTTTAATAAAAATGTTTTAAATCTTTCTAAATCTTGTTTATCAATACCAGAAATACCCTCATTTGGAAAAGTATACTTTCCTTTTACAGCTTTTTTCAAGATTTTGATTAATTCAATATCTTCATTTGGTCTGAGAATAATAGCTAAATCTCTTGTACCCATAACTTTAAATGACGCAGTCTTATAAATATCAACAATAATTAAATTTTTTATTTCTCTACCCGTCATTCTAAATTTTCCTCGAGAAAATAATATTTTACTAAATAATCGAGGGATTGACTCAACAATATTCGTACCCCATAATATAATTAGATCTGATTTATTGATGATTTCTGTGAGTGTCGTTGTAGTTATACCCATTTTGGAAGCAATATTTAAAAATTTGCCTTGACATATAGTAGAATTTGAATCTATAAAGGCATCTATTTTTTTAGCAATTTTAAGCGCTAAAATTTGAGATTCACATGAAATTGTTGATAATCCATATATAAGTGGTTTTTTAGCATCTTTTATCATCTGAATGGCTTTATTTAAAGCTAAATCCCATTCAAGAACTTTTAAACCTCCTTTATCTTTATATAAGGGAGATAAAATTCTATTTTTAGATTTTATTTGATGAAATTTATTTATACCTTTTTGACAAGCTCCAAGAATTTCCTTTATTTCATTATTCTCTTTTATAATGATTATATCATCACATAATAAAGAACACCCTGAGCAAGTTATTTTTAATTGTTCTGACATTATTTTTTAATATATTATTTAATTATAAATTATGTATATTCAATTTTTAAAGCTTCTCTCGGGCAGTAGGTTTCACAAACTCTGCATTCTCGTTCTTTTCCTTCTGTTTCTAATCTTCGGCAATATTTAATATTCAATAATTCACATTTTCCTTCTTTTACCATAAATAATTGATGTGTATCTGGAGGATAATCTGGTGCTTTTCCACTTAAAATAGAATAACAATATCTGGCATTTACAGGACATATAGTAACACATATTCCACATCCATCACATAAGTCTCTCTCAATATTTATTTTTAATTCTTTTTTTTTCCCTTCTTCACTTTTTAATAAATCCTTTAATTTTGAATATTTTTCTCTATATTTTGGGTCATCTACAAGTGGAGTACAATCTTCAATTTTTACATTTCCTTTTAATAATTCAAGTGAAAATGCCATACATGTTGGTTTCCCACATTTCTTACAATTTGTTTGAGGTAAAAAATTAAAAAGTTCTAGAAAATTTTTAGGGGTTATTTATATCACTTATTCAGTTTACTATTTAATTTAATAGACAATACATAATATTAATTCTTTTATTATTCTAATTAATATAAATAATACATTATTCTTTTTTTATATAGATAAATTAAGAGCTATTGTTTTCTTAAAAAAATATAAAAACAAAAACTATTACTAATCATATTAGTTAAGATAATGTTTAATATAAAAAAATACTGTAATTTAATCGTATATCTAAAATTCGAAATAATCAAAAGGATATTTTAATGACATCATATTCAAATAGACTTTATAAGATATGCATTGTTGGTGATGGAGGTGTAGGAAAAACAACAATTCTCCATAGATTTGTAGATGGTGTTTTTTTAGAAAATGCAAAATTAACAATAGGTACTAATTTCTTTCTTAAATCTGTTCGATTGGATGAAGAAAACATAAAAGTTACTCTACAAATATGGGATTTAAGTGGTCAAGATAGATTTTCAATTATAAGACCTAATTTCTATAATGGAGCTAAAGGAATAATCTATACATTTGATGTTACAAGAAGATTATCACTAATAAATTTGCTAAATTGGAAGGATGAAATTGAACATTCCATAGGACAAAAACCTAGTATTTTATTGGGAAATAAAATAGATTTAATTGCCGATATCGGTGAGAGAATTATATTAAAAGACGAATGTGAATTAAAAAGAAAAGAAATCAATGCAAAAATATTTTTAGAAACAAGTGCTAAAAACAATATAGGTATAAATAAAGCTTTTAATATCATTTCCCGACAAATATACAAATCATCAAAATAAGTGGATTAATATCATAGGCACTTTAATTATTTTCTTGAATTTAAGAATAATTTTATAAAGTTAAAGGAAAAATATTATGAGTGAAGCTAAACAAAATGAATTGAAATCAAGGATTGAAAAAATAGTTGAAAAGACATTTAAAAAGATAATTGAAAAAAGTTCTAAAGGTTATTCTATTGAAGAACTTGTTAAAAATCTGATAATTACAAAAATTATGGTAAAACTTAAAATTATTATAAGAAGAAGTGCTATAAAAAGTTTAGTGAGAATTGCTGTTAAAAAAGCAGTGAATAGATATTGGGAAAAACACAGAAATCAATTGATTTCAATAATTAATTCCTTGAAATGATTTTTCTCTGAAAAAAACAATATTTTTTAATAAAAATCTTTTTAATCTTCAGATTCCAATTATCTATTATGACAAAAATTATTTTAGAAGTAAATGAAAATAAAATTCCTCTTAATCCTTTAATGGAAAATATGCTTAAAGATATCTTATTAGGATATCTAAAAAATGCAAAAAAAGTACCTGATGATATGAATTCCATTAAAATTGAAATTGAACTTTAGAAAACTTAATATCAACCAACTTAATAGAATTTAATTAATTTCCTACTTTTCTTTATATTATGAAATTAGAACCTGAATGCATAGGTTGTTTTTTTAATCAAGTTTTAAAAGCATTTAGATTATTAAAACCTAATATTTCAAATGATATTATTCTAGATGCTCAAGAACGTATTATGAAATTTTTATTAAAAAATGATATTAAAGAAATTACATCTCCTTTAGTAGGAAAATATTTGTATAATCTAATAGGGAATATTCTTAATGATAATGATCCTTATGCTAATTTAAAGAAAACCTCAAATCAAATCGCTCTTAAATTTTATGATAGAATAAAAAATTTTATAGAAAAATCTGATGATCCATTATTAGAAGCATTGGTTCTATCTGCTCTCGGAAATACAATAGATTTCGCAAGTCAACATAAAATAGATATTTTAAATGATATTGAAAAAATGAATCCTAAAGATCTTATTATAAATGATTATGTAAAATTTAAAAAATCATTAAATTCAACTAATAGGTTAGTAATATTATTAGATAATGCAGGTGAAATTGTATTTGATAAAATTCTAGTCGAGATTTTGCAAAAAATTTATCCTAAATTGGAGATAATATGTGCTGTTCGTTCTGCACCGATTATTAATGATGCTACTATGCAAGATGCTGAATATATAAAATTAAATTTATTAGTAAAAATAATAAAATCGAGTCCAGCTCCAGGTATTGATTTCTCTGATATCTCTGAAGAATTAAGAAAATATTTATATTCTGAAGATGGAATGGTTCTTTCTAAAGGTCAAGGTAATTTTGAAACATTATATAGATTAGATTTACCAAATAAAAATATATTTTATCTATTAAAAGCAAAATGTAATCTAATGGAAAGAATATTTAATGTAAAAATAGGGAGTTTAATTTTAAAAAAAAAGACTTTAGGATTTTGATTTTAACATAATTTAATCCATTTTTTCTTTTTTCATTTT
>CAZBEU010000218.1:0-9858 GCA_964491005.1 uncultured archaeon
ATTCATATTAGTCTTGATGGAAGTTCTGGTTTTGAAGGACTTAGAACAAGAATCGAAGCATTTTATGATTTAATGGTTGGCAACAAGAAAGTAAATCCCTTATTTAGAGATGCAAAATATATGGTCCCAGATGAAATAAAGAATATATATTTTAAGCCAAAATCAAATTTTGAATATTTTGTATCTAGTATTGGAACACCAATGTCAAAGGTTTTAACAATGCTGAATTCATCAAGGAAATTAGATGTAAAATTCACTGTTAAGAATGGACTCAAGTTTTTTTCAAGAAATTCGTTTTTTGATATCGGATCTCTTTTTAACCTTTGAGAAACTATTTTGTTATGAAAGGTTCTTTTCCTAATATGGGTAATTCGTGGCCGATGGAAATTTTTGATTTGAATATTACTTTTTGGAAATTATAAAAAACCAAATTTTTGTGATGAAGAAAAACCTACTTTCAGAAAACTATGTAAAAAAAAATATTTGAATTTTTATAAGATTTCAACATTATTTATCATATTCTTTTTTTTTCATTATTTCATCGTAATTACCTTTTTTCACATTAAATATAGCGATGATAAAATCATCGTAAATAGGATAAAATAAGGAACTAATTTTATGCTAAATAGCTTTGTAATTGAATATTAAATAAATTTAAATTAGAAGAAAAAATCGTAATATAATGATGTCTAACATTTATCTTACAAATGAGGATATGGAACTTTTTAAACGATTTGTTCCTTCTTCCGAAGAAATTGTCTATGCAACTTATGCAAAAGTAGGTCATTTAGTTGGAAAAATAGCTTATCAATGGAATTCACCAATTATTATTACATCCAAACATATAATATTTTATCAAATTGAACATAGCAGAATTAAACAAGGAATATGAATGTTTCCCTTATATACTACCCATGTTTTTAAGAATTACAAACATATATACATATCTCTATTCGATTTTCGACCGATATATGATGAAAAAACAGGAGAAACCAAGGAAGATTTTAAACTTCGATGGAAAGACTTTCAAAAAATGATACTTCCCCATGTTATAAACAGTCAGAAGGAACATTTAAGAATAATTGAAGCTAATAAGAATAATCCAGAGTTCTATACAAAAAAAGATTTAGAAAAACTACCTTATTTTGGAAAGCAAAAGAGTGTAGAGAAAAATATAACAAAAAATTTACCAAAATTTGAAAAAATAATGGAAAATTATTCTTAAGATATAATAGATTTGTTAAAATATAGATTATTCTGATAATTTCTTTATATATTCATCAATGGGTATAGATTTTTCTTGATAATAGTTGAAAATACCATTAAAAAAAATATGACTTTTAGGATTTTGAATAAATATATGATGTCTTATATCAATGTCATCATTTTCTATCATAAATAAAATTACAGTTTCTTCAAATCTCATGATTGTAAAATTAAATTTTATATCATCTTCCACAATTCTGATGTATTGACCTATTTCAAGATGTTGTCTCATTTCATGAAAAAATTTATTATTAATTAGATCAATTGCAAAACTTTTATCTGAGATTAATCTAAATCTAAGATTTTTAAATAATTTTGATAAAGTCTTATATTCCATTGTTAAATTTGGAAAAATAGCTTTTAAAATTTCAAAATCAAAATTAAAATCCCACCAACCTAAAACTTGAATTTCCTCTATAATTAATTCCTTTTCTATTTCATTTTTAAATTTAGCTAATAATCCATTTAAAGAATTTAGAAAATGCCACGATGTCTCTTGAACTTTGATATTTTTTAATAGTGGGATCAATTCTTCAATAAATTCGCAAGGGATTAATTTTAAAGGGATTTTTCCAAATAAATGTCTTAGTTTATTCACCTCTTCGAATTCTTTCAATTTTGATAAAAAATAATTTCCAAAACTTGATAAATGATATTTTTTTTCATTTAAATATATTAAATCTGATTGAAGAAGTTTCTTAAGATTATCTTGTATTGTTGATATAGAACAATTTAATTCTTTAGCGGTGTCGGTTAAATTAAAACTATTATCTTCATAGAGTTTTAATATATTATAGGTAGTTTCAGAGGAAATTGCATTTAATAGTATATCTAAATCAGAATTGTTATTATTAACCATGGGATAAAATATTAAAGATGATATAATAACATTACGGAAATTCCGTAATTTAGGAAAAAGTCGAAAAATATAAAGGTATCGTATGAATATATTAAAGTTTGAGCCGGAATCATAAAAAAGATTTAAATATTTAGAAGAATATTATAATATTATTAAAAATTTATTTTATAATTGTTCTCTAAAAAATTAATATAAAACCATTATATTAAAAAGTGTTAAATTTGAGATTGAAATGAAGAACCTTTTAAAAATATACGTTAGCACTTATATATTGGTTTAAAATAAAAGGATCAAAATATGAATGATTTTAATCATCAATTATTAAATTGTAAAATATGTACTCAAAAAGTAAAGAAATTTTTAGTATCTTATTTTTTCAATTGTATAAGAAAATAAAAGAATAGTGATTTAATGGCAGAACAATCGTTGGTATTAAATAATGTGAGTAAAATTTATCCTATGGGTCAAAATAATGTTACTGCATTAGATAATATAAATTTGGAAATTAAATCGGGAGAATTAATTACATTACTTGGTCCATCAGGGGCAGGTAAAACAACCTTGTTAAATTTATTAGGTGGAATAGATTCTCCAACATCAGGAGAAATATATATATTTAATGAACTCATCAGTGAGTTAACTCCTAATCAACTTGCAGATTATAGAAAAAAGAAGGTAGGTTTTGTTTTTCAATTCTTTAATTTATTACCTTCATTGACCGCATTAGAAAATGTGGAAATCTCAATTGAGTCCTTCGCGAAAAAAGATGAGATTCGAAATGTTGCTATAAAATATTTAGAAGCTGTCGGCTTAGGTGATCGGTTAGATCACCTCCCTTCTGAACTGAGCGGGGGTCAACAGCAAAGAGTTACCATAGCTCGAGCTTTGGTTAAGGAAGAATTTGCTGAGGGGAAGCTTCTCATTCTTATGGACGAACCCACAGGAAACGTTGATGAAGAAACGGGTGATCAAATTCTCGAGTTAGTAAAAAAAATTGCATTGGATTATAATGCGACCTTTATAGTCGTCACCCATAATCCTCTCATTACACAAAAATTGCAGTCAAGGGAAATTCATATAAGGAATGGAAAAATTGTTAATGATTCGGATAAACCATTGAATATTTAAGGGGGACTTTTAAAATGAAATTATTGACAAAAAAACCTTGGAAGGATTTAAAAAATTTAGGAAAAAGAAGGATAGTATTATTAATCATATTATCATTATGTATTGGTTTTTCTGTTGGAATCCTTCAAATCTTCACTTCTATTAAACCACTTTTTGCAAATCTTTATGAAGATGCCCATCGGGCTGATTATGAATATGTAACTTATGGATTTAATTCAACAGTTTCCTCTGAGATTGGGACAATCCCTGGTGTGAAAGATGTCGTTCCACGTCTTGTATTTCAGTTCCCTATTAAAATAAAGGATGATCCACAAACATATCAAATACGATTGATCGGAATTAATGTTACATCGGAATTTTCGGAGACAAACAATTTACCCATATATAATTATGATTTAAAATCAGGTAGTAATTTGCAACCTGGTGACGATCATATGATATTATTGTCAAAAGAATTTTATGAAGCTCGAAATCTGCAAAATTCTGAAAATCTTACGATTGAATCACTGGGAAATGAAAATTTTACGATAAAAGGAGATTTCTGGAGTATTGAATTTACTATGACCAATAGCGCACCTGAAGTATTGTTTCCCATAAAAGGATCAATGGGTATTGGATTTGTGGATGTAGATGATTTAATACAAACGATTGAAACATCAAATCCAGAATTATTTTTTCCGTATATATCATATCAATATAATCAGTTACAAGTTGTTTTTGATTCAAATATTAATCAAGCTGATTTAAATAAGGCGGTACAAGCAAAATTTGAAAGTCTAGGTATTCAACTGATTTCAAGTACTCCTTTTGAGGATAGTTATACATGGCATTATTTGATGAGTGATCTCGAAGGAAGCACGCAAGTATTCTTTATAATTTTAATTCTTGCAATAATAATGGCCTTAACATCGAATATGTCTATTTATAAACAATTTATCTCGGCCCAGCAGAAGCAAATTGGTATTCTTGGATGTCTAGGTTTTTCTAAGAAAGAAATATCTAAGTCATATATTATATTATTACTTCAAATTACATTTTTATCGACTATTATTAGCACTGTTTTTGCATATATGCTCCTTGAAGGAATGGCAATAGAAATGGGTATGGGAATTTTAGGAATAACTATTTTGTTTCCGTTTTCCTTTATACCCATTATTGAGGCTCTTTTACTAAATCTGGGAATCGGATTTTTATCAATGGTTCCTTCAGTTTATAAGATGATGAAGAAAAATATGATTGATTTGGTCTATAAACAACAAGGTTCTGAAAGAATCACACGTGGTAAAAAAAATAGAAAATTAAAAAGTAGAATAAAAATCCGTATGCGTCCATCAAATAAACTATTCTGGAAAAATTTCATTAGAAATCCGCGCAATACTTCTTTGATGATGATTGGAATAACATTTTCCATCTTAATTGTTTGTTCAATGTTCGTTATGTGGGATAGTGTACAATATACTACTAATAATGCAATAAGATTAACAGAGAAATGGGATACGAGTGTATCTTTTTCAATCGGAGTTAATGATAATGGCCCTGAAGTGCAGAATACTAGTGGTCTATCTGGTATCGCTAAAGAAGAATCAGCACTCAAGCTCACTTTACTCTTTGAGAATCCTCAAATAAATGTTAAAAATCAAACAAGTATTTTATTGGGCCTTAATTCAAGTCAATCACTGCACCAATTTAATCTTATTGATAAAAATGGAAAATCAAGTCGACTTTATCAAAATAATAACGAAATAATAATTTCTGAACATATTTCACTAAAATTAAAATTGAATATTGGAGATAATATTACAATATATAGCCCATCAGGAGATGAAAAACAATTTATAATTGTTGGAATTACCAAAGAACTTATGACAACTTGCTATGTTTTATTGGATTCTGCTCAGTCCTTTTCAAACCAACTCGGGAAAATAAATTTTATATTTCTAACCTATTCAGATACGCTTATGGACAAATCAAAACTTATCAATGATCTGTATAATATATCTGATAAAATCTCAGTAGTCCAACCTATGGCTGATTTAATAGATCAGATAAAAATATACGGAAATCTACTAATACCCTTTATAGGAATTGTCGTAGGATTTGCGGGAATCGTTGAATTCTTTATATTATTCAACTCTACACAAATGAAGATTACAGAGCATGAAAAAGAATACGGAGTACTGAGAAGTCTTGGATTCAAGAAAAGGAAGATTTATGGACAGATACTTCTAGAAAATCTAATCTGGACAGCTATTGCAATCATAATTGCACTCCTAGCAATACCGTTAATTACGAACTTTATGATTATGGCCTACCAAAATGAATTTTCAATCTTTACGCATTTTACAATGCTTACATATCTAGGCACGATTCTTATCCCAATTGCCGTAATATTTATTGCAGCTAGGTCTGGAGTGAAAATTATCTATAAGAAGAACCTCTATGAGCAAGTGCAAACACAATTTATCGGATAAAATGATACAATTGAAAATAAGTTGGAAAAACTCTTGAAACGTTGTGAAAAATACTGATAATCTTAATTATTAATGAATATTAATTTCAAAAATTATGAAAAATTATATAAAAGATACTGTAATAATAAAATCAATAAAAGGTCTATAGATATTTTTTATAATATCTTTTTGTATATATACACATTAAATGATTGAGAATATAACTATAAGATAAAGTTAAATCAATCATAATTGTATATTTTATTCAAAATAATGTTTGATTATGAAAAAACAAGAAAAAGATAATTTTTTGCACAAGCGAGATTTCAATGCAACAACATTTCAAATCTCAGCACTGGGCTCATTAGGAGGATTTATTAGTATTGAACATGGAATCTTTGAATCCTTTCAAGGAAATATTCAACCTAATGGAATTGTGATAGATGCTATTGCTTCCGGACATTGGTATTGGAAAGAAGGAAATGAACTTGCTATAACTCTTATACCTAATTTTCTAATTACTGGTATTTTTGCTATAATTATTGGGATTTTAGCTATTATTTGGTCGATTAAATTTATTCAGAAGAAATATGGGCCTATAGGGTTATTTATTCTCACGCTCTTAGCTCTATTATTTGGAGGGGGAGTTGCTTTTCTATTTATAGGAATCATTAATTGTTTTGTAGCCTTTAGAAGAGAAAAATCACTAAAATGGTGGCAAAATCATCTATCCGCTAAAGTAAAGAAATATTTCTCTAAAATATGGTTTCCCTTATTTCTTCTTTCATATATAATGTTCATTCTTTTAGTTTTGGGTGGTTCTTTAGGAGTGTGGTTTTTAAATCCCAATAATGCTACAATTCTATTAACGAATATAGGATTATTATCCATTGGATTAATAATTTTTACTTTTATTTGTGGATTTGCATATGATATTGTTTAAAAAACCCTTTTTAGAACTCAAAATCATATTTACAGGTATTTTTAATACAAAATTATATATTCAAATCTTTTTATTCTTTAATCTTTGCGTGAACAATACAATGAGTTCCATTTATTTTTGCAATAATATTGCAATTCTCGTCTTGTAAATATTTTTTTTCCATTTCATTTGAATCCAAATGCTTAATTAATGCTAAATCTCTCTCCAATAAAAAAGTGTTAATATCTCCTTTTTTTAAACCAAAAGTCCATCCTTCACCATCCTTTTTAACTCTCCGATATATTTCCTGTTCACCGTAATATAAATTCTTTTCTTCAAGGACTGATTGATAAATATAATCAAAAACAATTTCACTTCCTTTACCGGCACTTTCTGTGATAAACTTAAAATCTTGAATTACCGCAGAATAATCCAAATACATTGTAATTCCCTCGAGAATATAGAGTGTTTTTTTATTATATTGAAAACCAGCATTTTTTAATTTATCTTCAATCTTCTCGAAATTAAAATCTATTGTAATGTATTTAACATTTCCGGGATCTATTTTTCTTTTTTTATATTGTTTTAATTTGTCTGATATTGTAGTATCTACATCTAATTCAAAAATAATTATACTGCTATCTTTATCCACTAAGCGTATACCTCTAGAATCAAAACCAGAACCAAAAAGAAGGATTTGATCAAATTTATTAAGAAGAGCATTTGAAAAAATATCATCAATTATTTTTGTTCTAACGATTACATATTCATAAATACCTTTTGGAAATAATTTCTTTATAATATAAGATCTAATCCGTCTGGACTTAACTAATCGAAGAAGAAATTTTGGTAATAACCGAGGAGCTATATTATCATTACTTTTATAATATGATGACCTCTCATAAAATGATGATGCTCTGCAAACACAAGTATAGGCAGCAGTTCTCGAAGATTTCTTCTCGATTCGACGTTTATTTTGTGATAATTTCATTATTTTATATTATAATAAAAGATCTTTTTTTTATAATTTTAATGATCAACAAAAATTACTTTTAAGTTATCTATAAAAAAAATTAGAATAAAAAAGAAAGAAATAGTTTAAGATATAAAGATTAAATGATAAAATAATTATTTAACATCAATCTTTTTCTTTTCCGGTTTTTTAGGTTCTACCTTTGGAATCTTTATTTTTAATAAACCCTTTTCGAGACGTGCATCAATCTTATCTTTATCTATGTTTTCCGGTAAATTAAAACATCTATAATAGCTAGAAGATTTATACTCTCTTCTTATCAAAGATCCATCTTTATCCTCTTCTTTCTTTTCTTCCTTTAACTCTCCCTTAATTTCAAGATTTTCATCTTGTATTGTGATTTCAATATCTGCTTTATCTAATCCTGGAAGTTCTGCTGTGATGTTAAAGAAATCTTTTTCTTCACTTATATTTGCTAATGGTGTTCTGAATAATGGTTCATTTCTCATTATTTCAAGAGTTAAAGGTCTTCTTCGTCTACTAAAAGGCCAATAAAAATCGTCAAAGAATCGGCTATTTAATTCATCAAATAAACTATCCATTTCTTGAAATAGAGAAAATGGATTTTCTCTTCTAACAACTAATTCTCTGGCTTTTTTATTGCCTTCTGGAGTTTTTTCCTTAATATTTTCTTTTTTAATCTCTATTTTTTTATCTTCTGACAATAAAAACACCTCTGTTGTTTTTTTTTGTTTATGTCAATCAGTGATTTACAATCACTAATTTAGTATAAGAAATTTACATATTTAAATGTTACTATCATATAATATTTAATAAAAACTAATAAAACTTACATTAATGAAGTCTTTATAGCTAAAGAATAACAAAAAACAACTTTTTCATATTTTTTGAAAAAATAAGATTATATTTGTATCAAGTGTTCTCAATATGCTCTAAAATCCTATTTCTATTTTCTCAAAGGAAAAAAAAAAATTTATATATGAGGAAGAACATACATCTCACACTAACATATTTAAACTTTTTTAAAAAAGAAATACTTTTTCAGTCTTGCGTAGAATTATTTTACGAGGATTTCAAAATGACTTCTAGCTTAATTAATAAAAATAGAAAAGCTCCACTAATAAATAATAATATGTTATTTGTTATACCCAGTTGGAGTAAAGTTTTAGGGTTTCCTACATTAGGTAGGTATGCAAATCAAGATATTACAAAAATCTTAACTGATATTGTTATCTTTTTTGGAGGAACAGAATCCAGTATAGCAACTGATAAGGGAATAATTCATTGTTTATTTGGTCTAGGATATTATTTTACTAAATTTGAATTAAAATCAGGTAGATATATAATCGATAGTAGACAACTCAGCGGCTTAATATTATCTGATTTTGTATATGATCATCTCGCTAGTTCAAAAAGAATTACATTACAAGATGATGAAGATGTTATATATAGTGAGAGGGTTGTAAAAGTACCTATAGATTTATCATTTAAATCTAATAATAAACAGACTTTTATTAAAGGAGCTTTGATGAGAAATTTATTCATTCCGTATAAAGAGAGTATTTTGGAAATGATGAGCACTATTAAAAAACCTGATACATATGATATCAAAAACAATGGACATATGATTCTAAGTACTCATTGGGATTATTACAATAAGATTTTAATATCATCAAAAGGAAATTATGCTAAATATATAAACTCAACAGCAGGTATCAATGAAATTATTATTGGGGTTGATGGTTTTCTTTCAGAACTATTTTCAAGTTCAAAAATATCTGATATTGATAAGATGATTTTTCAATTAAAAAATGTCTATTCTATTATTGATTATGATCCTATGTATTTATCTTCTATATTGGAAAAGACAGCTCAATACTTAAAGGGTTCAGGAAAATTAATAATAGATAAGAAAAAGAGTGATAAAAATATAAATCTAAAGAATTCATTATTCATTTCTGCTGAGAGTAGATTAAATGAAATAACACCTTGGCCAATGGGGATTAGAAGGAGGGATAAACCAGAAATTATTTCTACGGATATAAATAATGATAATAATAAACAAGTAATAGATAATTCACGCTCTAATATCTATAATATTGAGGGGTATAATACCCCAAAAAATGATGACTTTGTTTTAAAAACAATGAGAAGTGAATTCGTTAAAAGTAGATCTTTACCTCAAATGCCAACAAATAGTATTAAAGACATACTTTTTTATCTTCGATCAATTATTAAT
>CAZBEU010000219.1:0-7035 GCA_964491005.1 uncultured archaeon
ATTGAGGCAGTGGTCGAGGAATTAGGAATCCAAATCCTTCAGGGTTTGGTAGTTCAATTGAAAAATAATGTTATATCAAACCAGATGTCTAAAATGCTCTAGATTTTGGATTGTATCAAACAAAATTTGGAAGTTCTCCTTATTTCCATGAATAAGAAATAATCGGTTTTTAATAGGGATTACTGCTTCATTACCTACTAACCACCATTTTTTTTTAAATTTTAGTTTAATAAAAATATTAACAATAGAGTAATTTTTATATAAAGCATCTTCAAATTTTAAATCTTCAAATCCAGGTATCTTGTGGTTTTTTATCTCATATTCTGATTTTTTTTTTAAAATATTTAGAGTTTCTTCTATAAGTTCTTTATTATTTTCTATATTGTCTTTGTGTATTGTTATAACTAGTCCACAATCTTTTGGAAACCCTTTTTTACCTTTTAATTCATAATCCAATACTAGAACTTCTGGTGTATCCTCATGTTCTACTACCTCTGTTTTAATCTTCCACCCTAATTCTACGAGAGGCTTTATATATTTATATCCTCCAATATGTATTGTATCTATGGTAAGATTACGTGAACCTTGATATATAATATCAAGTTTATCTCCTATGAATAGACTCTCATTTTTTAATTTGATTAGTTCATCTTCTTTCTTTTTTATAATTGTATTTAAATTTTTATAAGGAGGGATTGCAACATATTTTACTCTTTTTGGAGATTTAGAGATTTCTTCTGAATAGATCCATCCATTCTTCAAAAGTCTTTCCATAATCCCGTATATCGTGGTTCTACCAATCTCTAATTCATTCTTTATTCTCCCTACAATTTCTCCTCTTTTCCCTCGTTTCAATAATGATAAATATACTTTAGCTTCTTCTTGATTTAACCCAAAATCATTTATCATTTCGATATATTCTTTATTTGGATTTATATTGGAAGATTCAAAATTTATGTCAAACACCTAAAATGTCTATATTAGTCAATATACGTTGTCATTTTATAATGACAATAAAAATACCTTTAAATATAATTTTGTTCTTTTGTATCCTAGGTTATAATTAATATATAATCTAAAGGTTTGAATTGTTAAATAACAGCACAGTTCAATTAAGGTTAACTAAAAAAAAATAAAATAAAAATAAAAAAGGTGTAAAAAAATTAATGAGCAAAACTAAAAATATTCCTCCAAGAGTACCAGAAGGAGAAGCTCTTGTGGAGGAGCCAGATTTTACAATAGAAGAGCTTAATCAAGCTTTTAAAAAAAGAATAAAAGAATATACTCGATTTGTTGATTTTATAATTAATGACTTAAAAATAAAAGATAATTCAAAAGTCCTTGAAATTGGACCCGGTCCAGCATGGATAAGTATTGTTTTTGTTAAAAAAAAGCCATCAATAAAGTTAATAGGGCTTGAAATCTCTGATGATATGATTCAACTAGCAAAAGAAAATATAAAAAATGAAGCAGTTGAAAAGCAAATAGAAATAATTAAAGGTGATGCAAAAAATATGAGAAAATTTGAAAACAATTGTTTTGATGTTGTTATAACTCATGATAGTTTGCATCATTGGGACGATCCTATTATGGTTTTTAATGAAATTGAGAGAGTATTAAAGAACGATGGTATTTTTTGTATAGGTGATGGTAGAAGAGATTTAGGTTTGGGAGCTAAATTTATATTTCAGATTGCAAAATTTATTGTCCCAAAAAATATTAGATATTACTGGAAAACATCTATTATGGCAGGATATACGCATAAAGAAATAACTGAAATCCTAAATAACTCTAATCTAAAAAATAAATATCTTGTTAAAACAGATCTATTCGATCTGATGATACACAATAAATAATTTTTATCATTCTTTTTTTTTTGGAAATATCAATATAAAATTACTTCCCTCAGTGTAGTCATTTTTGATTCTATTCTCTACCCAAATATTTCCCTTAAAAAGTTCAATAATATTTTTTATTAATGATAATCCCAATCCAAATCCTAAGTGATGAGACATGTTTTCTGTAGTTCTTAAAAAAATCTTTTCCTTTAAATCATCTCTTATCCCAATACCATTATCAATAAATTGAAATTTATAATAATGAGTCTTATTTTTTATTTCTTCAAAAATTTTAATCTCAATAATTAATTCATGTTTTTTATTGTGAAATATAGCGTTATTTAATAGATTTTCAAATATATCTGAAATTAACTCATTTCCCTCTATATAAACTTGTTCAACTTGAACATCAAGATTAATATTAATTATTTTATTATGGTGAGAATTCTTGATATATTCTATTGAGGCTTTTAGAAATGGTAAAGCATCTATTTTTTTAAAGGGTAATTTTGTCTTCAAGTTGAGATAATTTTCTGATATTAGATATTAACCTTGTGGCTCTTTCTGTCTGATCATCTAAATTTTCTATAATTGAAATGATCTCATTTTTATTTTCATTTTTTTTAATCATTAAAGGAAGAATTTGAGTTGAACTCTTAATTATTTGAATAATATTACTAATATCATGAGAAAATATATCTTTATATAGATCTATTCTGTCATAAGCCCTTTTTGTATTAATTATCGCATTTTGTATGCTATTAGATGAAAATGACATTAATCCTCCAATTAATAAATAGATAAATATTGCTGGGATATTTGGCATAATACTATTTATCAGTGATAGAAGTGCGATTATACATATAACTAGTATAGTAATAAATATTTCATATTCTGGTTTAAAGAGAGTAGATCCAATTATAATTGGTATTATAAAATATACAATACTCCTTCCATTTAACAATTCATGAGGAGTATCTGTGAAGATAATTAAAGATACCACTATAACTAAAAAAAAATCTATTGCAATAGTTTGAGAGATATAGTTATTGATAATAAAAATAAGAATGATTGTAACTAATAGGATTAGAGATGCTATTGGTATTGTGAAAAATGCGTCATCTTCTGTTAAAACTCCAAATATTTCAAAAAAAAAAAGAGTATACCCAGACATAGAGCTATTATTAAAAAGCAGAATAAAATATAATTAAGTATTATTTGCTTTCTTTTAGAGTCTGAATCTGTTGAATTAATTTTAAAATATTTTATTAGATTTGAAGACATATAGCAATATTTTATATAGAAGGGTATTCTTTTAAATTATTTCATAATTCGATTTTTTATAATTGGTTGATAAGATTTTTTTTAACTTAAAATAATATTAATTTCATTTTAAAAATAAAATAGAGATAATAGGATAATATTTTTGATTTAAATTCACTATTTTAAATAAGGTCCCGTTTTAGATTGAGGATCTTTTTTTATTTCTTCTGGAGTACCTTTAAAAATCACTTCACCTCCTTTCGGTCCTCCTTCAGGCCCTAATTCAATGATATAATCCATATAAGAAAGTAATTCTGGATCATGTTCAATAATAAGAACACTGTTTCCCTCTTGGACTAATTTTTCTAATAGTTCTAATAGTTTTTTAGCATCATAAAAAGATAACCCTACCGTTGGTTCATCTAATATATAGAGAGAACTTCCTTTCTTTATTTTACCTAATTCTTTTGCTAATTTAATCCGTTGAGCTTCACCTCCACTCAGAGTAGGTGCTGGTTGACCAAGTTCAATATATCCCATCCCGATTTCATCTAAGATTTTAAGGATTCTAGAAATAGAATTTTGAGATTTAAATATTTCTGCCGCTTCTGCAACTGTCATGTTTAGAACATCTGTAATAGATTTACCCTTATACTTCACTTCTAAAATTTCTTCTTTATATCTTTTTCCTTTGCACTCTTTACAAGGAATTGTAAAACTACTAAGAAATGAAATTTGAAGATCTGTTTCACCACTTCCTTTACAAATTGGACATCTACCACTATCGGAATTATATGAAAAATGACCTGGTGTGTATTTTCTCTTTTTTGCTTCTTCAGTCTTAGAAAATAAATTTCGAATTTTATCCCATATTCCTATATAAGAACAAGGTGTTGATGTTTTAACTCTTGATATTGGTCTTTGGTTTACTACAATTATATCTTTAATATTTTCCCAACCTTCAATCCTACCTGAATATTCCAATATTTCTTCCCCATTTTCATCATTTTCCTCTTTTTTCTCAGAGTTTTCCTTTTTAATTTGCTTAAAAAAAGGTTGCATTAATGGAACGAGTGTATCTTGTATAAGAGAACTTTTACCTGATCCTGAAACTCCTGCTATTCCCACCATTAAACCTAAAGGAATTTTTAATTCTCTAATCTTAAGATTATTTGTTTTAGCTTCTTTTATTGTTAAATATAATGTGTTCTTATCAATAATTCGTTTAGATTTTTTAGGTAACTGAATTTTATCTAAAAGATAATCTGCTGTTTTGGATGTTTTAAATTCTTTAATTGTATCCAAATTTCCTTGACCTATAATTTCTCCCCCATTTATTCCAGCACCAGGACCAATTTCTATAATTTCATCCGCTATTTTCATAAATCTCTTGTCATGTTCAACAATTATAATTGAATTTCCTAATTTTTTCAACTGGAGAATAATTTGGATCAAAGACTCTTTTTCAATTTCATGCAGACTCATACTTGGTTCATCTAAAATATATACAAGTGAATCCAATCCCCCTTCAAGATGATTCATCAAAGATATCCTTTGAAGCTCACCACCACTTAAAGTCGGTAGTGATCTATGAAGATGAAGATATGATAATCCAACACTCATCATACGTTCTAATCGTTCTATTAAGTTCGATTTCATAGTTTGACCTTGAATTGTGGTTATATCCGTTTTTTTAAGATCTTTTAAATATTCTATTAATTCTTTTATTGTCATCATTGATAATTCCCCAATATGCATTCCTGCTATTTTTATCCCTCTTGCTTGATCATTTATTCTATATCCTTTACATTCATCACATTTATTCATAGTCATATAGTTTTTAACAATCTTATTTATTCTATAAGCACTTTTCCCTTCAGATATAGCTCTTTTCATATGAGGAATCACTCCTTCAAATTCTCTCTCTAATTCTCCTGAGAATGATTTAGATTCCCATTGAAATTTAAATTTTTTCCCTTTACTTCCATAAAGGAATAATTTTTTAATATTATTAGGTAAGTCTTTATAGGGTGTTTTTATATTAAAATCAAAAAATCTTGGTAATTGTTCAACGAATCGAATCTGGTCTGCAAAAACTGCTGAACCTGCTTTTGTAATCTGAATTAAATTTTTATCATAATCTTTTACAATCATTTCCTCAGTATAGTGCATTGTATATCCTCTTCCTTTGCATTCTAAACACATTCCACTTGGTTCATTAAACGAGAAATATTTAATTTGGAGTCTATCAACTTTCATACCACATAAATCACATTCAAAATTATAATTTACAGGAGTTCTACAAATTGGACATATTATAATCCCTTCTGTAGCATATAACATTCTAAGCAACCCATATATCCCTGTTTTCGTTCCTACTGTTGATCTCGGATTAAAAGATCGAGTAGCTCTTTGTTCAACGGCTATCGTGGGACTTAAACCTTCAATTATATCAAATGGTTTTTCATTCTCAAATTTGGGAGGGAAACCTAAAGATTGTAAATATCTATTCATTCCCTCATCAAATATAATATCAAATGCTAAACTAGATTTACCTGAACCAGAAACACCAGTTATAACAATAATTTTCTTTTTTGGAATATTAACATCTATATTTTTTAAGTTATGAATTCTTGCTCCTTTAATTTTTATCATATCCAATTTATTAAACCACCTAATTTTTTATTTTTGATAATTTTTTAAATAAATTTTCTTCATTGATGCAAATATCATATGCTAAATTATGCAGATCATCAATAGATACATGATTAATACATTCTTCGTTATATTCATCAGCAGCATATTTAAGTGTTTTAGCAAAGGTGGTCCAATTATTTGCTATTTCTGTAATAAGTATTATCGCATCTTCGATAGTTTGGATATCTCTATCTATCCAAGCGTGTGGACCATGTTTAATTTCAGTTAATACCAAGATTTCTTTTAAAAAATCCCTATAGAGATTTCGAAAAGCACCTCCTCCTGTCCCCCATGTCTCAATATATCCATAGATTAATTGAAAAGTTACTTCTGATAAAGCCATATTCTTACCACTATATGGACTTTTAACAATACCCTTTAAATCTTCCTTCCAATTAAGTATTGATTTTGAAAATCTTCTGAGACCTTGAATTCCTAAATAATTCATCGATGGTCTTAACATATTATTCACAACTTGTTCTATTGCAACCTTTATCCCCGCAGCTAAAGGAGGATGTTTACCATCTGGTCGTTGAATCATCGAATATTGACTATTTTTTGGATGTAAATATATTGGTCCCTCTGTCGATCCTCTTGCTCTTTTTAAATCATTAATTAGAACTTCATTGAGACCAGAAAAATCAGTATCTCCTATAAAAGCAACTCCTTTTTCTTCATCATAACCTGCTAATGTTATGGTATGACCTCCAAAATGAATTTCTTCATTTTCTTCCTCATTTATATAAGGTAAATATCCTAGATCTACTTGAAGAATCATTGGGATATTTTGATCTAATAGTTTTTTTGATTCTTCCCATGCTTTATCACTACATGTAAATGATTGCTTATTCATGGTAAATCCCAACAATCTACAAGCTAAAGAATTTGGATTTATTGTCCCTTGTTTTCCTCCTATAAAGATAGGTGTATTAATTATTTCATTTTCCGTATTCGGAAAATTTAAGGTTTTATCAAAATAAATAAAACCTAAAGTAGCATCAAGTCCAAATATCATAGATTCTGACATTGAGAATCCATGATATTCAAACATATCTCTTAATGAAGAAGATTCACAATGAACTCCTTCTTTATGAATAAAATTATTTATTATATGTTTCTGGGTCAAATTTTCCACCTCTATTTTTTATTTCTTCTAATACCCAATGAAGAAAATTTATATCTGTTTCTAAAATTTGAATTGGATGAACAAAAAGCCCTTTTATATTTAGAGGATAAT
>CAZBEU010000220.1:0-3842 GCA_964491005.1 uncultured archaeon
GTACTGTTTAGGGGTGAGTAGTTCAAAAAAAACTAAAATGGTAAAAATGCAAAAAAAGAAGTCTTTTTTGTTTCTAACATTATTGTTATTTTCAACTAGTGCCTTTTTATTCGTAGAGATTAATTCTACTGTAGCTTGTGAAAATAAGGAATTTGGTTACTCATATTGGATTGAAACAAATAGTCAAAAATATTTAAGAGTGATAGCTTCTGATCATTACCAATTAGGATTACAAATAGGCAATGGACTCATTGAACAAATTTATACGTTTGATATTATTTTAAAATCTATTGCTGCTATGAATAATATTTCTATAGAGTATGTAGCTGGACTTATGACTTATTATGAGGCATCAATCCCAGATAATTATCTATTATTTATTCAAGGTGTTTCAGACGTAACAGGATTATCTTATTATGATATTATGTTTCAAATAACATGGATGGATATCTATTATGGAATATTAGTTCCATATGCAATTCAAGCATTGATGGAACAAATTGCAGGTTGTACTGCTTTTGGTTCGGATAAAACTATAGGTTAAACATATGATTTATGGGTAATTATGCACCCTACTCTCGCATTTGTAAGATATACCCTGACTAATTCCCACCCAACAACTGTATTTTCACTTTGGCAGGGAGCCTTTTCATATCCTATTGGAAAAAATAATCGAGACGCTATGATGGTAGCAAATCTTCTTCAAAATGTTATCCCGGGTGATTTTGGTACTCCTACATCAATTAAAGCAATGATTGCTTTTGAAACTTCAAAAAATACAGATGAATGTTTGAATATCATGCTCTCTAGTTTTCCTGCAGGATATAATTATATTATTACAGATAAAAAAGGAAATGGTGTAGCAGTCCAAACAATTCAAGTAAATCCATATTTAACTGAAAATGTTCATATTCAAGAAATTGAAGATATTAAAGTAAGAACAAACACTTATTTAAGACCAGATTTTGCTCAATTTCTTATAGATCCCTCTTATTCTGTGGCACGGCAAGCAAAAGCTGAAGAATTATTACGCTTAGCAAATCAAAATGATGGAAAAATAACAACAAAAGAACTTATTAATCTAATGCAATATAATGATGGTACTGATGCTTCCATAAATAGATATCGAATTGATTTATTAGAACCAGCAACGTTAGGATATATTTCTATGGATAAAAATTGCATAAAATTTGGAATTGGATTAGTTAGTAATGATTATGGATTTATTTGGATGTAAATCCATTTTTTTTTTACTCAAATTCTATAGTAGCTGGAGGTTTATTTGATATATCATATACAACTCTATTTATTCCTTTAACTTCATTTATTATTCTTGAACTAATTTTTTCTAATAGATCCCATTCTATTTTCTCAAAATTAGCAGTCATTGCATCTATTGATTCATCAATACGGTTAGCACATAAATATTCATATGTTCGAAAATCACCCATTATTCCAACAGTTTTAAGAGGTAAAAATACACAAAATGCTTGCCATATCTGATTATAAATTCCTGCTTTTTTAATTTCTTCGATTAAAATTGTATCTGCATCTCTTAGGATATTTAATCTTTCCTTATTTATAGCACCTATTATTCTCACTGCTAATCCCGGACCCGGAAAAGGATGTCTGTTAATAATATCCTCAGGTAATCCAAGACTTAACCCAATTTTTCTAACTTCATCTTTATATAAATCCGATAAAGGTTCTATTAATTTAAGGGTCATATCCTCAGGTAAAGTTAGATTGTGATGAGATTTTATTTTTGCTGCTGCTTTACTAGTCGCTGCAGTCTCAACTCTATCTGGATAAATAGTACCTTGAGCAAGATATTCTATATCTGGATATTTTTTTTCTAGTTCAAGAGTTTTCTTCTCAAACACATTTATAAATTCATGTCCTATTATTCTACGTTTTTCTTCAGGGTCTTTTATGTTTTCCAATTTTTTTAGAAAATTCTGCTCAGAATCAATATAATGAAAATTAGCAAATCCGAGTTTATCTTTAAATGTTTTTTGCACTTCAAATTCTTCATTTTTTCTAAGTAAGCCATTGTTAACAAAAATACAATGTAATCTATCACCAATTGCTTTATGCAATAAAATAGCTGCAACAGAAGAATCTACACCACCACTTAAACCTAATATTACTTTTTTATTATTTCCTACTTGATTTCTTATATTTTCAATTTCTTTTTCAATCCAATTTTCTAATTTCCATTGTTTTTTGGCTTTAGCAATATTAGTTATAAAATTATCAAGAATAATATCTCCTTTTGGAGTATGTTTTACTTCAGGGTGAAATTGAACACCATATAATAGATTATTTTTATTTTTATAAGCAGCTATTGGGCATGTATTAGTAGATGCCAAGATCTCAAAATCTTTAGGTATCTTGACTACTTGATCGCCATGAGACATCCAAACAGTCTCTTTTTTATCAAGTCCATTAAATATTTCATCTAAACGGGAAAGACTAAGTTCAGTGAGACCATACTCTTTAAATTCTTTAGATTCTATTTTTCCTCCAAATCTATTAATAATTAGATGAAAACCATAACATATACCCAGAACAGGAATTTTCTCATTAAGAATAAAGTTAAAAAATTCTTCTGCTAATTCAGGGCTGTTTTCATCATATACACTATTAGGTCCTCCAGATAAAATAATACCTTTAGGACTCTTTAATTTTAATTTGTTGAGACTAATATCAAAAGGAAGGACTTCAGAAAAAACGCCTAAATCTCTTATACGTCGAGCAATTAGATGACAATATTGTCCTCCGAAATCTAAAACAATTATTTTATCCATATTTATTAAAAATAATATTTTATATCATAAAATTTTATCATATTTTATTTCTGATATTGTCATTTTAAATAAAAATTCTAAATAATAACAAGAAAATAGAAAAGGCAATAACTCTATAATAAAAAATTTAAAATAAATCTATACACTTAAAGATTTAAAAAGATATAGAAGTGAAAGTGTTTATTGATTCATAATATTTCATATAAAATAAATAATGATATCAAAAAAAAGATTTCAAATATTTTATATCAATATAAATATGATAAAAATAACCTTATTTCAATATTACAAGAGATCCAAGAGTTATTTGGTTATTTATCAAAAATGATAATTTATTATCTTTCAGAACAACTAAAAATCTCTCCTGCTGAAGTATATGGAACTGCAACTTTTTACACACAATTTAAATTTAGCAGGACGGGTAAGAATTTAATTATATGTTGTGATGGAACAGCATGTCATGTAAAAGGTGCTCCATTTATTCTAAATTTTATTGAAAATTATTTAGGAATTAAATCAGGAGAAACAAGTAAAGATAAATTATATTCTTTAGAATCTGTGGCTTGTTTGGGATGTTGTGCAATATCTCCAGTTTGTATAGTTAATGGTCAGATATATGGAAATTTAACAATTGAGAAATTTAGGAGAATACTAAATAATTTAAAAAAGAAAACTCAAGGATGATTATTATATGAACAATAATATATTAGAAAGAACAATACTAGTATGCCAAGGTTCGGGCTGTAATTCATTAAATGCAGAAAAGATTTTACGCTTACTTAATGAAAAAATTAAAGAAAAAAAATTATCAGAAAGAGTAAAGATAAAGTTAACAGGTTGTCATGGTTTCTGTCAAGTGGGCCCAACTTTGATAATAGAACCAGATAATGTATTATATATTAACATAAAAGAAAAATATATAGAAGATATAGTAGAAAATCACTTAATTCATAATAATATTATTGAAAAATATCTTTATAAAGATCCTATAAGTGAAAAATATATAAAAAATATAAAAGAAATTGATTTTTA
>CAZBEU010000221.1:0-1946 GCA_964491005.1 uncultured archaeon
TTTCTAAAAGTGTGTTGATCCTATAGTATATTTTTTCCTTTTTTTCATTTAAAAATTTAAAAATATCTGATTTCTTTATTGATTCATGATTATTTAAGACTTCAATAATCTTACTATTAAGGCTATTTTTTTTGAAAAAAATTAGTTTTCCAATATCATCTTCAATTTCAACTGGAAGAAATACTGTGAATTTCCCTATATTTATTTTTTTTATATAACCAAATTTGATTAATACCTCCAAATGCCAGATTAATTGACCTGGGCTACCGTAATTTTTAGTAAAAACCTTTTTTCTAATTGAAGAAAATTTCAATCCATTACTATTTTTTATAGCAAAATATATCTTTTTTCGATAGATATTATCTAAAATCGTATTTTTTGTATGTTTTGAACCATCTACTATTATTTTTTTTCTAATCAAATATTGGATGATTTCTAATAATCCCTTTCGAGGCAGTTTTAGCCTTTTCTTGGTTATTTTATATAGATTTTCAATAGTTAAAATTTTATTATTTTCTACAATTTCTTCAGCAATATCTAATATTTTTTTTACACTTGGATGTTCTAGACTAATAATGCTATGTGAAGATGTAGATTCCTTATTTAATGCTCTTTCTTTTCCTCCTCATGCGCTACATCATCAATTTCTTTCTCTAAATCCTTATAAAGAGTAAAAAAATCAGAAGATAAACTATCGGGACACTTAAGCATATCATTCTTTATTATCTCAAATTCATCTTTTCCTTCCAAGATTTTTTTAAGATTCTTTTCTGTTTCTAAAGGAAGTTTTTTTTGTTTATATGATAAAGTTAATGGATGGTTTTTATCCTTAGAAGTTCTATATGGGAATTTAGAAAAATGTTTTTCTATTAATTTATATGCATCTTCAAATTCATTTCTTTCTCTACATTTTTTCTTTAATAATCTTTCAAATAATATCTCAAAATCATTAGTAAAATTCCTTACTGCTTCTCTTAAAAGTTTTGATGATTTAGAAGATACTAACCCTACAGAAATATATGTACTTTCATATAATACTAATATTCCATCATGTAGATTAATATCTAGAACTCCTCCTATTTTCATGATTTCTTCGCTCATTATTTGAATCGCATTTAGAAAACCTGTGAATAAATCATCATTTATTTCAGATTCTGTCCAATCATGATCATACAGAGAATGTCCTTCTCGATTTCTTACAATTATTCTATAGATAATAAACGGAAGAATATAGAGGAGTTTAGGCTCTTTAAAAATAACATATAATAAAATTATCGATCCTGATAATATTGTAATATTTACAAATATTGACATAGTGGGGATTATCATACTTAATGATTGAACTATCATTGTAATTATTGAGGATAAAATTATTCCTATAAAGAATATTATTGCATCTTTTCGTATATAAAAGGGAACATTTAACCAAGTTTTCAATCCCCAGTAAAAAATATAATATGCTCCTATTATCGCTAATGCATATATGAAACCATTGAACAAATCATTTTCAAGAACGGATTTATAACCATTTTTCATAACTACTTGTCCAATATTTGGTTGTAGTGAAATAAAAAGAAGTAATATTCCAAAACCAAAGGCAATAAATAAACTTAAAGATATCGCATTATCTTGAACTATATAGTTTATCCCTATTATTAAAAACAAAACAAATAGAAAAAAAGATATTCCATATATCCGAATAATAAAATTATTACTTAAAAAAGTGCCAATTCCATCACAGAATTTAACAATTGCAAAAAATATAAAATATAATCCTATAAAGTATATTGAGGGAATCTTTTTAGTCTCTGGTTTTGTATATGTTATTATTGCTAATAATAGACAACTTATTCCTGTTCCTATATCAAAGCAAAATTTTAATATTTGAAAAAAATCCATTATATCTCATTTATCTTTTGAGCCTCAAGAATACCCCTTCCTTTAGG
>CAZBEU010000222.1:0-6314 GCA_964491005.1 uncultured archaeon
ATATAAGTAAAATAAATCCTATGATTATATCTATAGATAAAATTAAGTAATTTTTAAAAGTGAGCCAATTACGATTTTCTTTAAATGATAAGTGCATTCCTATATTTAGAGCTAAAGCTTCTACTATTATAAATAAAGAAAGGATAATATTAATCCAAAATAAGAATTTATTCATTTTTATTTCAATTATTATTTTCATTAAATTCAATCAATAAATATAATATCTAATAATTTTTTATATTTTTAATAATTAAAATTGGCTATGTCCCTGTGCCTGACCAATTATTCATTCCTTTTTTCCAAATTGAATATGCTAAAATAAATAATCCAATTCCAATAAATGGTGATAAAATGATAGTTGCATTTATATCTTCGGGAAATATCAAAAGTGTTGTTGGATAAAAGGCTACAAATCCAATAGGAATTACAAATGTAAAAAAATATCTAAAGATTGTATTAAATATAGATAATGGATATTTCGAAAAATCTTTAAAATTAAACACGAAAGCTAAAACAGAATATGAATTTGTAATCCAAAATGCTGTGGAAGCAGCAATAATCATCAAAGAAATCATTATCAGAGAAGCACTGAATAATAATAAGATAAAGATAATAACACTCAGAAATGTCCATTCAAATCCAATTTTAATTGAAGAATATATTAAAAGTCCTATTGAAAATCCTAATTGCCCCAATCCTTTGAGATCAAAAACTTCTGAAATATAATAGAACATAGAATTTAATGGTTTTAAATAGTATTTTATAAATTCTCCTTCCTGTAATCGATATCTTAACAACCATATATGATCAAAAAATAATTGCAAAGGAGTCACAGCTAATAGAGAAAATCCGTATAAAAACATTAGATGATCAATTTTCCATTTACCGATACTTGGTATTGAAAGAGATAAAACCCATAGGAAAACAATACCGATTATATTCGTAAAAATTATTCCAATGATACTTATAAGAAAATCTGTTCTATATTGCATACGTGCTTTTATGTATTGGCTTGTTATTTTAAAATATAATTTGAAATAAAATATAAGATTTTTAAACATTTATTCATCCTCCATTGATAGTTATAACCTTAATTGCGTGTTTAAAAAAATATTTATTCAAAATAATAAAAAATATAATCCATAAAAATTGTGTAGAGAACATAATAAAATAATCTAGTGCACTTAATGTTGAATTTATCACTATGTTTACTGGTATGTGATACATTGCAGCGAAAGGTAAGAATTTCAATACTATTTCTATAGAATCTGGAAAAAAAGATAAAGGTATTAATGTTCCAGATAAAGCCATTATAACAACCTCCTTGGTTATACTTATTCCCCATATAGACTCCGTATAAAAAGACGTCAAACCTATTGAATAATCAATACTAAAACTAATTATAAATGCAAAACAGAGAGAAATAGCAAAAAATATTAAATTTATTCCAAAAATTATGGTTGAATTAAACATAGTAAAAATAATCAAAAAAACAGGAATTGTGATACAGACAAAATTAAATAATACAAATCCTAGAGCATTAGCTAAGTTTGCTTGATGAAAATTATAAGGTTTAATTAGATCCATCATTATTTGTCCCGAAACAATATTTCTAGATATACCCCATTCTGTCCAAGTTTTAAATAAAATAAAAATAGAATAGGCTAAACAAATATAGACAATTACTTGAGAAAAAGTCATTCCATTGAGAATTGTTTTACCTGAGCTAATATAAATCGAATACCATAAAAAATAATATATAATAAAATAAAGAATTGAACTGATTATAGAGAAAAAAAAATGAAAGCGATAAGTAGCAGTAGTGAGTACACTATTTTTTGTTATTAAAAAATATTTTTTATATTTATTTAACATTTATTTTAATCCCCCTTCATATACTTCTTTAATGACTCTTTCTAATTCTATTTCTTCAATTTTTATATCTTTTACAATAAATTTCTTCATTAAAAAATTAAAAATATCCATCAATTTAATATCATCTTGGTTAATAGTGAGAGTTAACCAAATATTCTCTTTCTTTTTAAGAACTATTGGTTCTTTTGGTTTAAATATTTCAGCTATTTCTTTATTTACATTTTCTATAGAAATTTCATCAATATCTCCCAATTCTAATGTTAGCGTTCTATACGCTCCGAAAATTTGATTAAATTTTTTTATATTACCATCATAAATGAGTTTACCATGATCAATTAAAATGATTCTTTGACATAATTCTTCGATATCTCCAATATCATGAGTAGTGAGGATAATCGTTGTTTTTTTTATTTTATTAAGATTAATAATCATTTTTCTAACTTTTTCTTTAACAGCAACATCTAACCCTATTGTAGGTTCATCTAAAAATATTAATTTAGGATTATGTAAAAAAGACGCAGCAATTTCACAAAGCATTTTTTGACCCAATGAAAGTTTTCTCACAGGAGTAGAATATAATGTATTTAAATTAAAGAATTTATTATATAGTTCTAAATTTTCCTTATAGACCTCATCACTTATCTGATAAATCTCTTTTAAAAGTTTGAAAGATTCAATAACAGCTAAATCCCACCATAACATTGTCCTATTGCCAATAACTACTCCAATATTTTTTACATAATCTTTTCTTTGCTTATATGGTAAATAATTGTTAATTAACAAATTACCCGAAGTGGGTTTAAGAACTCCTGATAACATTTTAATCGTTGTTGATTTTCCTGCTCCATTAGGACCTACAAATCCAACTATTTCTCCTTGATTAATATCCATAGAGATATCATCAACAGCTTTAACAATTTTCTGTTTAGGTTTAAAAAGATCCTTTATTGTTCCTATTAATCCTTCTCTCCTTTCTAATACTTTAAAATATTTTGATAAATGTTCTAATTCAATTATTTTCATAGCTAAATTTAATTTCTTTATTTATTAAATATAAGGTTTCATTAGTTAAATATTATTTTTAACAAGTGAAAGTTTTTATTTAAATATTTCTTTTTTTTTTGTATAGAAAATATTAAGAGATTAATGAGAAGAAAATGATTAAAGAGATTGGAATAGATGAAACTTATGAATATATGAAAGCATTACATTACTCAATTAAATGGATTATAATTAAAATATTAAAGGAGGGTCCCCTAAGTTCAATAGAAATCCATCAAAAATTAAATAAAATTATTAAAGATAATAAAGAAAAAGAAGATCTATCCCAAAATCTATGTGATGGTCGAGATGGAAAAAGATTAAAGAAATGTTCTTTATATTATCATTTAAGAGAATTAGAATCTGTAAATATAATTAAATTAGAAGGATATAGAGCAAGTGAACAAGGAAAAGCTCCTGAAAAAATTTGGAAACTAAATATAGAAAAACTTATTATTAATTTTAAAGAATTGAAAATAAAAAAAGAAAATTAAAATAAAAAAATTAAATTTTAATTTTGCGTTTCAAATAAGCTATAATAGCGATTATTCCAACTAAAGTTATACCTATTGGAAAAAAGCCTAACGATATTGTATTGGGTTTATTTGATGCAATAACAAGAACATATACAGAATCAGTAGCTGAATGACCTGCTCGATCGTAGACAAAAATCTGATAAAGAAATAATCTATCTGGAAGGTTATCAATATTAATAATAATTGGGACGTCTGAAATCCAACTATGACTTTCAATGTTACTACCATTTCTGGTAATTCTGTAATAATCTGGAAACAGATCAGATGCAATCCAAGAAATTATATTTCCTTTAGTATATTGAGTATAATTAATATTGTCAGGTTGAGATATCGTTGGATCAAAAGGGTGAGTAACATTTACAGACACAGAATCTGAAGATGAATGACCACCTTTATCATACACAATTATATCATAATTGTAAATACCTTCTTTTATTGCTCCAAGCTCAAGTTCAATTGAAATACCAGATATCCAATTTCCTATCTTAATTATATTCGTCCCATTGGATATTGTGTAATTATTTGCATATAAATCTGTCGCTGTCCATAAAATTGAATGATCATTTTCATCTTCTTCAAATATCATATCCGATGGCTCAGATATATCTGGGCTAAGAGGTGCTAAAACATTTACTATGACAGTATCTGTACTATATTTTCCTTGCATATTAGTGATATTTATAGTAAAACTATAGGAACCATGGCTTAATCCATCAATATTTAGATTAATCGGTGAACTACTATTCCAATTTCCTGTTTGAATTATATGTGTACCATTTGATATTGTATAATTATTTGGATTAATTCCGAAGGGATTCCAAGTAATATTATTTTTTATCATATCTTCCTCATAGGTTATATCTTCAGGAGAGTCTAAATTAGGTATATTTGAAATCTGACAATAAAAAACTTCATCTTCAGCATATTGTCTCCAAGGACCTTTCATATCACTTAACCATAGAGTATAAGCATTACCTTCAGGATCCACTGTAATAGATGGATTTAAGCATTCATACTCATTATCACCTACCCATAATCCACCATATCCGTTAGAAATAATTCTTGAATTTTGCTTTCCGGTTTCCTTATTATACGCTTGGTATCTAATATCTACATTATCATATTGACTATAGACATTAAAACTAAGATCTAGATAAGAAATATGTACAGTTCCGAAAGAATCGACAGCTATAGATGGGGTCCAAAGTAAACTATATGTACTACCTCGATAATATGTATCATCTGTAAGGACGATAGGTTCACTCCAACCGGAATCATCTGAATAAGATAGATAATTTAAATCACTTCCAAAATAAATATAGTCCGATGGTTGACTTGCTACAACATGTATAGTTCCGTAATTATCCGCAGCTATGACAGGATAGTTTGTAACTGATCTAGGAAAAAGGTTATATTCTGACATTATAGTTGCATTAGTCCATGTGATACCATCTTCAGATGATGTATACATATTTAAAAAATATTGATTTCGAAATATTGATCTATCTGTCCATATAACATGGAGTTTATTATTATTATCAATAGCAATATCCGGATGATAACTAGTACCATTATTCCATAGTGTATAATCATCAGAAATAACAATAGCATTAGACCATAGTATTCCATCCGTTGATGAAGTGTACATTATTTCAGAATCATCACCCCAAGCTCCATCAGTTTCATCACTCCAAATTACATGGATTTTATCTGTTTTATCTATAGCAATTTTAGGACTAGAACTACTGCCATTATTCCATAATGTAGGGTCATCAGAAATTACAGTAACATTTGACCATGTGATTCCATCTTCAGATGATATATACATTATCTCATCATCAGTACCCCATGGCCCATTAACGGAGTCTTTCCATACAACATGAATTTTATTATTAGAATCTATTGCAATGTCTGCATCATATTTATATCCATTATTCCAATAAGTATAATCATCAGAAATTACAGTAAAATTAGACCATGACACACCATCTGTAGAAGATGCATATAATATCTCATTATCACTACCTGAAGGTTCGTAAACCATGCTATTCCAGATAGCATGAAGTTTTCCAGTATTATCAATTGTTATTGATGGATCTCTACAATGGCTTGGATTCCAATATACACCCCCAATACCATCTGAGATAACAGTAAAATTTGTATATTCAATTGTATTTTGATTTAATAGAAGAAGATCTCTTTTATTTATTATTTTATGATTAAATATGCATGTATTTGAATACAAAGCAATATTCATTAATCCAATTAAAACCATTAATAATATTATTCTTTTTTTTTGATTTTTTCGCATTATTATCATTTTCCTATAAGTTTTATTTTTATATTATAATTTTAATTTGAGAAACTCAAATATAAAAAAGTGAATTTTATCTCTATATAAAGATTTGAGGTTCATTTTTCGAACTATCTTCATTTAAAAATATTTTTAATTCTCTTCCTTTTTTGACGGATCTAATTATTTTCTTCTTTTTCAACTTATTAATATGATATGAAATAGTATTTTTCTTTAGATCCAGATTTTCAGCTAAAGTTGATGAAATAATGCCAGGGTTTTTTTCTATCAGATCTAATATATCTATACTAGTTTTAGATTTAACTAATTTGCTTCCATAATCATCAATAGATAAATCTTGTATATTAGGTAAAAATATTGTAAAATTACTAATTTTATCTTTTTTAATAATATGAAATTCTAATAGAACATTCAAATGCCATTGTAATTGACCGGGGTATAAATCACATTTTCTTAACAAATCATTATAATGAATTCCTGGTTCTGAAAGAATTAATTTAATAATTTTCCTTTTATTATAGTTCTCAAAATTATCTACAAAATCAAGA
>CAZBEU010000223.1:0-2680 GCA_964491005.1 uncultured archaeon
AATACTAAGGGGTATTTCGTTATATTTATTTCTTCAATTATTTTGTCTAATCTGCTCTCATTAATATTAAGATCTAATTTATTTCCAACAAGAAATACGATGCAATCTGTTGATTTTGCCAGTAAATTATCTAAATAAATCTTTTTAATATCAGAAGTAGTATCTTTCGGTTTTGTTAAATCAAATATAATAAATGCAATATCAACGTTAATAAAAAAAACTGGGTTTAAAGGATTAAAAGCTCTTTGACCTCCTAATTCCCATAGATTTACAGAGATCAATGAATTAGATTTCTTAATAAAATAATCTTTTTTTATAATATTTGACCCTATAGTTGGTATATATCTTTCATCAACTTCACTATCTACGATAGATTGAATTAATGATGTCTTCCCTACTCCACCATTTCCCAATAATACTAATTTTAAATTTATTTCATTTACTAACTCATTCATGAGAAATCATTAAAATAAAGCAAAATCTAATTCTATATAATAGGAAATATATTTTATTTAAATGTTTTTGTAAAAAACATTGATATATATAAGTAATAAAGAATTATCCAACACCATATATCCGGTAAAATTTCTTTTTTAAATATTTAATAAAATATTCTGGATTTAATTCTCTACCTGTTATTTGAATAATTAAATCTTTTGGATAATATATTTTTCCATATTGATGTACATCTTCTCTTAAATAATTCAAGAGACTAATAAAATCTCCATTAGCAATCTTTTTTGGAATTTCCGGATCTTTTTGTAGAATATTATTAAATATTTGAGAAGCATATAAATTACCTAAGCAGTATGTTGGAAAATATCCAAAAGCGCCTCCTGACCAATGAACATCTTGTAATATCCCATAAGAATCATTAGGAGGTTGCAAATTTAAAAGTTCTTCTGTTTTATTATTCCATATTTCTGGAAGATCTGAAATATTTATCTGATCTTCAAAGATGAGCTTTTCAATCTCAAATCTTAAAATTATATGCAACGAATATGTAATTTCATCGGCTTCTACTCTAATATAAGAGGGCTTTACTGAATTTATTGATTTATAAAATTTCTTTTGAGAATAGTGATTTAGATTTTTTGGAAATAATTTCTGTAATTTTGGATACCAGTAATGCCAGAATTCTTCACTTCTTCCTACTATATTTTCCCATAGTCTTGATTGAGATTCATGGATACCCAATGATGCTCCACCAGCTAAATTTGTGTTATGAATATCTTTCATAAAACCCATATTATATAAAGCATGCCCACATTCATGTATTGTGCTAAATAAACATGTAGGAAAATAATCTTCCATAACTCTTGTAGTTATTCTTATATCATTGGAAGATAATGATACTGTAAAAGGATGTTCTGATTTATCTTGCCTTCCAATATTAAAATTAAAACCCAATGATTTAATCATGTTAATGCTAAATTCCCATTGTTTATTTGGATCATATTTTTGTTCTAAAATCTTTTGGTCTATTTCTTCACTTGAATTAATTATTTTTTTTAATATGTCTTTAATTTTATATTTTAGATTGCTAAATAATTTAGAGATTAATTCTGAGGACATTCCAGGTTCATATTCGTCTAATAAGGAATCATATCTAGTTTTACCTATATTCAATCGATCTCCATATTCTTTTTGAAGTTCAATCATCTTTTCCAGAAATGGTTTAAATATTGTAAAATTTCTTTTTTTTCTTGAATCTTTCCATGCATTATGACCTAATATTGATGTTTTCGCTATAGTTTTTACTAAATCAATAGGTATTTTTATAGCTTTTTCATATTCTCTTTTTGCTTCACGAAGAATTGCTGAATCAATTAGATTTAAATTTTCTATCTTTTCACTTTTCTTTATAAGTTCTTTAGTCTTGTCTGATGTTAATTTCTTATGATATAATTTGCTAACTAATTTGATAAGATTAGATTTATCATTAATTGCTCCATCTGGCATATATACTTGTTGATCCCATTGGAGCAAATTATTTATATAATTTATTTTTTTTAATTCTGAGAATCTTTTCTTTAATTTATTTAAATCACTCATATTTAACAATTCTATATTTATTAATAATCTCTTTTACATAAAAATTATATTTAAAATATTACATTAGGTCTATTTTATTCATCAAAATAAATATTTTATTTTGTATTTTATTCACGTTTTAAAAATAATCTAACCGCTGTTTTTAAATCATCTATAGTTAACTTTCTCTTGAGTGAGTTTTTCATTTCAGCTATAAAACGATTGCATAATTCTAAGCTCAGTGAACTGCCTTGATTTTGAATCATTTGTTGTAAATATAATCCTTTATTTGGAATATCATCAAAATTCTTGTATTTTTTCTCAAAAATATTATTAATATCTTTACTTTCTTCTTTTTCTTCTAATTTAGGCTCTATATGTATTGTCTGTAAATCTTCCTTACTAACTTTCGATAGATTGGATTCTGGAGTACTTTCAATCAGATTATTTTTTTTAGGAAGTGATTTAATTTTTATTTCTTTAGTAAATGTAATTTGTTTGGGAGGAGCAAACTTCATTTTCCTTTCTAATTTTTTTCTTATATCAGATTTCTCAGAAATTTCTTTATTTATCTCATTTATTTTTTTATTTAAAATTTCAAATTGATCAAAATATTGGTACTTATTAGCAATATTAAGTAACTCTT
>CAZBEU010000224.1:0-1606 GCA_964491005.1 uncultured archaeon
CCTAAACAAGGAATGTCTTGTTCTTTAAAATATTGAAGTAGATAACCATCATTGCATGCAATTTCAATAACTAAGGAGTTTTTATCTAAATTAAATTTATTAATTACCATACTAACATAATTTTTAGAATGTGTTAACCAGCTTTTTGAAAATGAGGAGAAATATGCATATTTTTCATTAAAAATCTCATTTGATTTTTTATATTCATCTATCTGGACTAAAAAACAATTATCACATACATATAATTTAAGAGGAAAGAATACTTCGGGTTCATTTAATTCTTCTCGGGTTAATATAGCGTTAGATGGTGGTGAACTACCAAGATCTATAAATTTAAAGCATAATTCTTTTTCGCAAAATCGACATTTCATAATTCTAAGCCCATAAAGTTATTATTTATGTATTTATACTTATTATCTTTATCTGAGATTTGTGTAACTTCTAATGGCCAATTAATATTAATTTTTGGATCATTGTATTTTATTCCTCCTTCAAAATTAGGATTATAATATTCTGTATGTAGATAAAGAAGTTCTGAATTTTCTTCTAAAGTTTGAAATCCATGGGCAAATCCTTTGGGGATAAATATCATGTTTAAATTCTCAGGAGTAAGAATTTCTCCATGCCACTTAAGAAATGTTTTAGAATTTTTTCTCAAATCAATGGCAACATCATAGACAGAACCTTTAATACATCTAACCATCTTTACTTCAGATTTCGGAGGAAATTGAAAATGCATTCCTCTTATTGTTCCTTTTTTTATAGTTTTTGAAAAATTTATTTGTAGGATTTCGTTATTTTGGCATATCTTATGTAATTCCTTCTTACAAAAAAACCTTATAAATAGACCCCTATCATCTTGAATTGATTTTGAATTTATTATAAGTAAATCCTCTATTGTTGTTTTACAAATTTCAATCATAATAAATTATCTCTATCCTTTATTGATATATTTCTTAATTTGTTTTACATCGAATTCATAATCTATGTCTTGTTCCATATACCAATTACATGTAAATTCAATAGCATCTTTAAAATCTAATGTAGGCTCCCAATTTAATTTTTTTTTTGCTTTCTCAATATTAAGTAATAAATTTTTTGTCTCATGAAGGTCTTCTTTACTTGCTTCATTTAATATATAAGAACTTCTCCCAATGTATTGAAAAATACTTTCAACTAGCTGTTTAACTTGATATATCTTATTAATTTCAGGTCCAAAATTCCAACAACTTGAATATTGTCCACTCTCTTCCATCATTTTTATCGTTAAAATTAAAATTCCTCTTAATGGATCCAATATATACTGCCATGGTCTAATTGAATATGGATTTCTAATTAAAATATCTTCATTATTTTTAATCGATCTCATTATATCTGGAACTAATCGATCAATTTGCCAATCTCCCCCGCCAATAACATTCCCAAATCTCACAGTTGAGATCTCTTTATTATTAGTATTTTTAAAATTATAAAAGTAAGAATTTCTATAAGCGGATGAGATTATTTCAGAACATGCTTTACTTGAACTATATGGATCATGACCCCCTAAACGATCCTCTTCGCAATATCCACAATTTAATTCTAGATTTTTATATACTTTATCAGT
>CAZBEU010000225.1:0-4785 GCA_964491005.1 uncultured archaeon
GTTATTGATTGATCTCCAACCTTCAGATCAAATTCACCCTTTTCTTCAAGCACTTTAATTTCATCTTTTTCTAATTCCGAAATTGCTTTCGCCAATGGCTTTACAAGTTTGCCATATTTCGGACCGATAACTTTAAAGTTAGCTTTAGCTGTAAATAGAGATAAAAAAAAACCAGAGATAATTGCATTTAAGAGAGCATTTCATGGGAGGACTTTAGGAGCTTTAAATATGACCTTTAATATAAGATATAGAAAACCATTTCTCTCTTGGTTAACACCAAATGTTAAATTTGCTTCCTTTGGAGACATAGATTCAGTTAAAGAGTTAATAAATGAAAATACAATTGCCGTTATCATTGAACTAGTTCAAGGAGAAAGTGGTGTATATCCTGCACCTTATGATTTTGTAAGAGAATTAAAGGAATTATGTAATGAGAAAAATCTTATTCTAATTGATGATGAAGTTCAAACAGGTTTCGGAAGAACTGGAAAGCTTTTTGCTTATGAACATTATGAAATTGTCCCTGATATAGTATGTATGGCAAAAGCAATAGCTGGTGGGCTACCTATGGGTGCTACTATTTCATCTGAAGAATTATTTGATAAAATACAAATTGGTGAGCATTTTACCACCTTCGGAGGAAATCCTTTTGTATGTGCGGCGGCAAATGTCACTATAGATATTATAGAACAAGAGAATTTAGTTGAAAATTCAGCAAACCAAGGCAAAAAAATGCTTGACTTTCTTAATGAATTAGCAGAAGATAATAATAAATTAATAAGAGAAGTTCGAGGAAAAGGATTAATGATTGGAGTAGATTATAGAATGAAAGTAAGAGAATTAATTAAAAAGGCTCAAGATAACTTTTTGTTATTATTGAATTCTGGATTATCTACCATTAGAATTCTACCTCCTTTAGTTATAAACGATGATCAAGTTGCAACAGTTCTCAAGATATTAGAAAATCTCACTTAAATTCTATATTTATTTACAAAGAATAATTTTGGACATTTAATAACTAAACTAATATTTATTAAAAATATATTATTTTATAATTACAAACTTAATTTTTGGTTCACATAGTATGACAGAACTCTCTAAAAAAGATTTCTTAAATAAACTCCTTGAAATTGTTAAAAAACTATCAAGCCTTTCAAAATCACAAACTTTTAGATTTCAACAAAAATGGAATGATTTTCTTAATAATATTGATATCAAACCTCATTTAGTAAGAATAATTCCCGTTGATACTGAGAAATTTTTAGGAGATATTGATAATAGAATCAATACTCTAAAAATTGTATCTCAAGCAGTTATTGATGGATTTTATTCTATTAAAGTGTTGATAGAAACATTATATAATTTATATTTTAATAGTAGTTATTTTAAGCAACAATATTCAGAAGAAGATCAATTAAAAATAAAATATTTAGTTGCAAAGGAAGTATTGGGTAATCTAATTCAATATAATAAATTAGATCATCAAACCATTCCTTTAAAATACAATGTAATTGCACGAAATTATGTATTATTAAAACTGAAAGGTCAGAATGATAAAAGCATTCTTGATAATATGAATAAGATCTTTGATAATGAATTAACGATCGAAAATATACATAGTGTAATGAAAGAAATTGAAGCAGATGGTATTATCTCCATTGAACAACAAAATGAGGGTTTTTACTATAGACTTAAAACAGAAATAAAATTAAGTGAAGAAGGAGAGAAAATCTATAATAAAGATCTATATCAGATGATTCTTTGGCCTACAAATTTCTGGCGAAGTTTTTATAACATTAGAGAATTAAATATAACTCCTGGAATGGATATGGAATATAGAGATTTCCTGCAAAAAGTTCTGTCAAGATCAGCTACTCAAGGATTTGGCCCTACTGAATTTGTTTTTAAGAATCTAGTAAAATATTATGAGAAAATAAAAGAGGATTCTGCTTAAAAATTAGAAATTTTATTTAGAAAAATCTTTTATTTTCTTAGTAGGAATATCATATTCCTCCAACATAGGAAGAAGATACTTTTTATCTTCTGAATTTAGACCTTTCCAATCTACTATAAAATAATCTACATTTTCAATGCATTTTTCAATCATTTGATCTATTAAATCTTTATTTAAAGAAGAAATAAAATATTTTGGACATATATGAGCTATAGCAATATTTGTCTTTTCAATTAATTTTTGAAATTGAGGAGCATAATGCGTTCCACCAAAACCAATTCCTATTTCTTGGGAATTTTCAAGTTTTAACTTTTCATATTTTATTAGAGATCTCATTATTGACAAGGCTATTATTTTACCCGCAATAATGTTATTCCATTCCTTTAATTTACTTCCAAGCTCCATAAAAACTAATGGTTTATCAAGGTTGGTTGGTCCATGATGCGACACTTCTAAGTCTGAAGAAAAAGTTGACAATTCTGAATCTTTTACGGTTTTTTTTATTGAAAGATACCCTGCTTTTAGCAGTATTGCACTAATATAAGAGAGTTGTCTTGAAGATCCTCCAAAAGCTATATTATCATTCCATACTCCTGTTGGGTGAATTAAAAATGCGGGTCTTTCTGTTTTGGAAACATGTCTACTTGCAATTATTAAAATGTCGGGGTCTATTATTTTTTCTTGAAAATTGATATCATTGAGGAAAACTAGAGGTTTATCTGTTAATCCTAAAAAAATTTCATTATTCTCCAGAAATTTCGAATTGTTATAATCTAAATTTGAAATAGATTTTAATTGTTGAACTGCATTTCCTTCCCAATTATAATCAGTAACTTCAAAATTAAAAATATTAGAATCAATAAAATTATTCCTTATATTAATAGATGCTTTATCTTCTGAAGAAGAGATTATAAAAAATTTAGTCATAATGATTGTTTTAAAAAATTAATGATAAATCTAAAAAAATAAATGAATTTAAGAATATCTAATATACTAAAAAAGATTAAAATGATAAAAACTATAATTATAAGATTAATAATATATATTAATTGGTATCAATATTTTAAAAAATATTTCTATAGAAATTATCAATTAAAACAACGTTATAATATATCTAATAGTTATTCTACCTAAAGAATCATGGAAAATTATTATTTATTTTTTATAGTATTAATATTTGGTATTACCTTTTTTATTTCAGATTATTATGATCATAAACATCCTATTTTACCAACATCTTTAATTGCAGGGATCTCCGTTGCTTATTTCTTCTTAGTAATACTACCAGAGATCTCGAAAAAAATACCTGAATATCCTTTGGGTTTGGAATTTTTAGAATATCTTTTTGTATTGATTGGATTCTCTTTTATGCATGTAAGTGAGAAATTTATTCTTCAAAGAGTTGAGAGTAATACTCAGAAAAAGGTTAGGAAGTTGATAAATATGGAAAAAAATTTAAATACTGTAGAGGATAATATTGAAAATATAATAAATAGAGAAATAATGAACGAAAAATTGGATATTGAAGTGCTTAAAGACCTCGGGAGGGTAGTAACAGATCTTCATAATCAAGGTACTTCAATTAAATTTCAAATAAACCAACTAAAAAAGAAAATCCATGATCATGTTAATAAAAATATAGAAGAACTAAGATTTTTTACCAATTTTCTATACCATTTTCTTGTTGGATTAATTTTGATTAGCTTAATTTTTATTGAATTGGTTGATGCAATATTATTTTATATATTTGCATTATTCAGAATTATCATATCAAATAGACTTATAGGTAAACATACAATCTTTACAGATTTAGATATTAATTTTGATTATGAAGAAACTCATTCTAATAAGCTAATATTAAGCTCATCACCGCTTATAGGAATTGGAATTGGTTTTCTCGTTATAATATTTTTTAATGTAAACTTAGAACTTATGTATATCTTATTTTCATTTATTTCTGGGGTAATCTTATATACAATTATTCGAGAAATTATTCCCGAAAAAGAAAAAGGAAATCCATTGTTTTTTCTTGTTGGTTTTATTGCTTTTACTATTTTAATTATTATTTTTGGTTTTTTTAAAATACTTGTCTTAATAAATTCTTAAGATATAATTTAACACGTTATAAAAGCTTTAACCTAAAAATTAAGAGCTAAATACAGAATATGAATATTTTTTATGATTCTCGTTTTTCAAGTATATTTTTCACCAATGTTTCAATAGATAAATCTACATTCAGCCCTGATTTTGAGGATGTTTTAATATAATCTGTTAAATTCATTTTTTCTTGAGCTTTTTTAGCAAGTACATCACCTACCATTGAGAATTCCTCTAAATCACATTTAGCAGCGATTAGAACAATTGGTATGTCCTCTTGTAAAGCATTATGTTCTCTTACAATTTTTACCCATTTTCCTAAATTCACAAAACTTCTCATGCTGGTTATATCAAATAATAATAGTGCTCCACTTGCACCTCGCATATATTTATCAACCATAAAAAAAAAGCGTTCCTGACCACTAATATCCCATAAATTTAATTGACATAAAGTATCCCCTATCTGTACTTCTTTAACAAGAAATTCCACTCCAATTGTCATTGTTGTAGTATCTATAAAATTACCCTCAACATATCTATGAAGTAGTGTAGTCTTTCCAACTCCTCCATCACCTATTGTGATTAATTTAAGCGCTAATTGATTCATCGAAGAATAGATCCCTTAAAATAGCAATTTCAATTTAAAAATAAAATGGTATATCATTTGAAAAAGATTTTAATATTTTATAAAATCTTTTATATTTTATCTTTTTATCATTCTTATCTATATTTAT
>CAZBEU010000226.1:0-2370 GCA_964491005.1 uncultured archaeon
AAATTGGATAACGAAAATACTATTTTATATCATTTCAACCTTAAAAAAGTCTAAGAAATTAAGATATTCATTCGCTAAACCTATTAATTTACTATTTGTTTTTTTTATAATAATTGCTTTTTGAAGAAGAGCGAACGGATCCAGTTTATTTTTTTTTAATTTTTCCAAATTATACTTATTTAATCTTAAATATTTTTCTATGAATGTATTTATTGATGTTCTTAAGGATAATTTTGTTGATGGTTTGATACACATTGGTGCAAATCTTTGAACAGAGATATTATTAGAATTCCACCAATCTTTTGAAATAGGATAAAATATAGTTCCATATCTTTCCTTAAATTCATTTTGATGATTATAAATATATGTGCCTGGATAATGATGATAATATCTAATGTTTAAGTATATTTTATCTTCATTATCTTCTATCATTATTTTCTCTAAATCATTAAATGTAGTTTTTAGAGAACGGTTTGTTTCTCCAGGATGAGCGATTATAATATTTACTGCGCATGTGTGTTCTAATTTTTTATGAATATCTAATATATTCCAAAACTTATCTATATATTTTTTTGAATTATTAGTCTTATTCATAATCTTTAAAATAGTTGGAGATAAACTTTCTAAACCATACATATTATAAAATCTTTTTTTACTTAACTTAGTAATCAATTTTTCATTCATAATATCCAATCTTGTTTCAATCCAAATAGACTTATAATCCTCAAAATTATAAAGATCTAAAAATTTATCTACCCAATTTCTATTCATTCCAAAAATGCTATCTATAAAACCATATTCTTTAATACCATATTTCTCACCTGTTTCTATCATATTTTTTACTTCATTAAATGCCCGAGAAGGCGAGTAGACTCTCCATCGTCTTATATCTTTATTAATGTATGATAATGTTTTTTCAATACAAAAATGGCAATTAAAGGGACACCCCCTGCTTAAAGAAATAGATAAATTTGAAGAATATTTTAAATATTTAACTATAGAAAGATCTGAAAGATTAAGAATAGGTAATTCATCTAGATTAGATAATAGCTGATTTTTTATTAGGCACCTATTCTTTCTCTTTCCTAGACCCTTTTTTATGAGATCATAGAGAGGGACTTCTCCCTCTCCTTGAATAAAGTAATCTATATGTAGATTATCATCTAAATGATCTTTATTCAAAACCGAGATATGTATCCCACCTAAAATTATAATAGCTCTATGAAAATATTTATTGAAGAATCTAACAACCCATTTTGTTGGTATAACTAAAGAACTAAATGTACAGGATATGCAGATTATTGTTTTATCATCAATATCAAATTTTAATTTTGAAATTAAATTATTCATTTGGGTTTCAAATAAATTAATTTGATCTTTACTATATGCATTAATGTGTATCTTTTTTTTTTTTTGTTCTATAGGTAAATATAAAATATCAAATTCTAAATTAGAACATTTGAATCTAAGATAATTTTCCAAATACATAGGCCAGGTTAATAATATATTAGACAAATGTTCGTCTATAAGAGAAAATGGTTGGATAAATAGAACTTTCTTGATCATTTTATATTTTTTTTTTAAAAATACATATAAAAACCCCAAAAATAATAAACAATGAATTGAAATGAATAATTATTTTTTAGATAATAACTGGTTTTATGGAATTATTGTTTGAATTTTTAATAAAGGCACTTCTTATTAAAAAATAGTTATATAATTTGTTTTCTATTGGTTTTACGTATGGTAGAAGAAATTTATTATAGATTATCTCCAGTTCTTCTGTATTTTTTGTATAATATTTAAAAATTATATTCTTATTTAATTGATTTTCCTTAAAATTAGATATTAATTTTGTAATTGGTAAAAATATCTTATATAAATCTTTATCTGTTCGAGAAAATTTACAAAGAGGATATTCTTTTTTGATATAGGCAAATGAATGATGAAATATAAGAAAAAGATGATAATAAAAAAAATATTTTCCACAAAAATAAAAATACTCTATTGAAGAACATGGAATAAATGCATTATGAGTATATCCAATAGAGAAGGTCTCTACATCTTTTTTTTTTATTGAATATCCAAATCTTTTAAGATTTTGTATAGTTAATTTCGCATATTTTTTAATTTTTATTTCATAATTAAATTTTAAATGTAATTCAAAAGTTCTCCCAGTAAATTTTATATTTTTAAATGATAAATTTATTGAAATTGGAATATTACAATATTTGAAAAATGATTCCCATCTATGGGAATTTGGCTTTAAATCAATCCAATCACTCTTAACAAATGAATCACAATAGAATGCAAATTTTGTTGTAAAATCACTTATTTTCATTTTGTAATTTAAGATTTTTCTTTTTTGAG
>CAZBEU010000227.1:0-2527 GCA_964491005.1 uncultured archaeon
CAGGATAGGTTGACATTAACCACCCTCGAAATATTTCTTTATCCAGAATCTCTGGTTCTTCTTCTTTATTAAATAATTCATCATAGCTATTGAAGATCCAAAATCGTGAAGAATCTTGAGTATGAATCTCATCTATTACCATTAACTTACCATTTTTCATCCCAAATTCATATTTAGTATCTACTAATATTAAACCTTGCTTTCTACAATATTCTTGACCAAAATTGAAGAGTTTAATTGCTGCATCCTCCATTTGATCATAAATTTTTTTGTCTACTATATCTTGATTTATTATTTCTTCTCTAGAAATATAAATATCATGACCAGATTCTGCTTTAGTTGAAGGAGTTACTAAAATATCATCTAAAATTTGATTTTTTTTCATTCCTTTAGGAGGCATTATTCCTGATGTTGGCAACCCTTTTTGATAATTTCTCCATGATGTTCCTGTTAAATATCCCCTAATGATAATTTCTATTGGAATAGATTCACATTGGTGTACTATTGAAACATTAGGATCTGGTATTTCAATAATATGATTTTTTACAATATCTTTTGTTTTTTCAAACCAAAATGAGGAAATTTGATTAAGCATTTGCCCTTTAAATGGAATTGTAGTAATTACTCTATCAAATGCGGATAATCTATCAGTTGCTATTATTATTCTTTTATCCTCTAATATATAATTATCTCTTACTTTTCCATGATATAGTTTTCCAAGTGATGAAAAATTTGTATTGTCTAAAGTATAATCTAATTGCTGTTTTATTATATCATCAATATTTTGAACCATATTTTAGAAAATTGAAAAATAAATTAAAATTTATTTTAATATCACATTAATATTTTAAATTATTTCTTGATCTTCTTTAAGTTTTAAAAATAAAATATATGATAAAAAATGACTTTAAAGGAATAATTATTTATTTTTTTTTATAGTATTTTCCATCGTAAAATTCTGTATTGGAATATCTTTCTCTATTACTATTCATTTTATCATTAAAAGCTGATGTTAAATCGATATTTAGAGCGTTTAGAAAACTAATGAGATAAATAAATACATCTGCAACTTCATCTTTTATATTTTTAAATAGTGTTTTATCTTGAAAAATATCTTCTTTCTCTAAATCTTTAAATAAAAAAAGTTCAGACAATTCAGAAAGCTCTATGTTCATCGCTTGTATGAGATTTTGAGGTGTATGATACTTAGTCCATTTTCGAGATTCAATAAACTCTTTTACACTCTCTTTAAAAAAACTTATATTTGTGTTATTATCATTTTTATCTAAGTTAGAGTCTATCATAAGTTAAAAAATAGTTATTTAAGTAAATCTATATGTGAATTTACTTAAGATTTTGGATAAATTTACAGATTATCTCATTATAGACCTCTTTTCTTTGGGAGGGACCAAAATGACCTGCCATATCAATAATTTCTAAAGTAGAATGGGGTATTTTACGATGTAATTCTTTCGACATTTCAATTGGAGCAAAGTTATCAAGTCTTCCACCAATTATTAATGTTGGGCATTTTACAAATGAAGGATTATATTCTTTTATTTCATTTATCATACTGAATATTTGCTCCTCTATATTCATATATATCTCATCTCTTGTCATTTTAATTTTGTAATTCCCGTTTGCTAATGCTTGAACAATAAATGGAATTGTTTTATCTAAGATTATATCAACAGAATCTACTACAGCATCCAGAAAGCTTATTCTTATCATATATGGGAGCAAATTATAAAAGATATTTCTTATAACATTGTCTGTATTTATATATCCTGAATTTAGTAATATTAAAAATTTAATATCTTCCGGATGATTTTTACAGATTAATTGAGCTATCATTCCTCCTACTAAAGAATGACCTATTATACCAATAGGGCCTTTGATATTTAAGTATTTTAGAAGATCTTCTAAATCATTTATTATTTCATGCCGAATATTTTCTTTCAGATTTAATTTTTCTGGATGATCACTTCTTCCATGGCCCAAGGCGTCAAAACAGAGAACTCTATAATCTTTTTTTAAAATATTTATCTGTTCTTTGAAGAATGATACTGAAGATGCAAAACCATGAATCAAAACAATAGTACAACTTGTTGATTGAGGATTAAATTCTTCATAATAAAGTTTAAATCCTTCATTATTTAGAAAATACGGCATATGAATTTTTCTTATTAGGAATATCTAATATTTTTTCTAATTAATCATACAAAAAATAGTTTTCTAAGATAACCTATTGAAATTTATATATTTTTTTAATGGATTAAAAAAAAATGTAAGAAATAATTGTTTAAAATTTATTCAAATCTCTATCTTATTTTCTATAAACTTAGAATATTGTATCTCCAGTGGATTTATTAACCTTATAGTGTCTGAATTTAGTTGTTACTCTATCTATACTTTTATTAAATAGTCCATTCTTCAAAATTTCATCTGGAAATAAATATTTTGCCATATGATATATCATTTCTTTACTTTCAATACAATTAAATAACTTTAGACATTCACAAGAATA
>CAZBEU010000228.1:0-5526 GCA_964491005.1 uncultured archaeon
AACTCACACTCAATTAGAGGAATATTATCATTTAATAGGTGAAGACCAATTTGAAATTAATGTTATTTTTGTTTTATATGATGATTTTAATGAAGGTTTCGTATCTAGAATTAATTACAAAATGAATAATATCATAACAAAACTCTACTATAATCCTCCTGTAACACAACATTTAGTCAATCCAGCTATTGAGTTTGATATTGATGTATCAAAATACTTTAATAATAATTCAATTAAACCTGAAGAAATTCAAATTGAACTTGATTACACAAAAGATATAAGTTTCAATGGTGCAGATTTACTATCAAATTATGAAGTAATTAAAGATCAAATAAGAGTCTCTATCAGAGATAAGTATTTCGATTATAATCTTACTGAATTAATTGATAATAGTATTACATTATCAAGAGATCAAATCTCAGATTTAGTATATTTTGATAGTATTAGTGGTAAATATCTTATAAGAGTTAAATTAGAGTATATTTGGAGTTGTTTGATAAAAGATAATCTTGAAATACAATCTAGAATAATAATGACCGGAATTCTTAATTTACTATCTTATAACGTAAAAACGAAATATAATGTATATTATTCTAAGAGAATTTCAGCATTTGAAAGTTCTATTCCATATGATTTAGCTCAGATTAGTGCACCAAACTATTTTGATAAAAATGGAGAAATTATTATTCTTCCAGAAGATAATAGAATTGATATAGGATTACCAGGAGGTTTTCTCAGAAATGTAAAAACAAGTCAAAGATTAATGATAAGAGAAAGATTATATTATAATTTTAGTTTAGATACGGGAGAATTCTTTAAGATATTGTTAGATCAAGAATACTCTGATTTAATATTAAGATTTTTACATCCTACTGGTCATTTAGAGACTCCAAAAAATAATTATGTTAATGATAATCTTGACCTTTCATTTATTTCTGATTATGAAATGTCAAAAGTAGAATTATTTATAGATAATGGGCAAATTCATTATATTTCTGAGATGATTCAGGATCCAAATGATAATCTCAGGTTTATTTTTACTACAACAACACTTTCGAATTTAATTGAGATATCTTCTGGAGATACAATTAATATTATTATTAAACTCACAGATAATTTAGGTAATATAAATAATTATTCAATTCCATTTATTGTAGACTATGACGCTCCTTTACCTTCAATCGTTATTGGACAATATTCTGATAATTTCCAAAATGATAAGTTTGCTACTCCTTTAACTGATATTAGTTTCAATTCAAATGAAGATGGAATTCACTATTATCGAATATTCGATTTAGTATATGGTAATATTAGTGAATGGATACAATTCAATCCAAATAATTTATCTATATTAGCAAACCTTGGAGTACTTTCAGAACGATTTAAGATTGAATATAAAATTATCGACTTAGCAGGAAATATAGCAAGTATCGATAGATATAATAATAACTTAGATTTTATATCATTTTCAAAAGAAACTTCAATAAAATGGAAAGAAAATTTTGATGTTATTGATCTTAATAGTAATAATTTAACAAATAGAGAATTAGCATTTTTAAATGAAGGACAATTTGGAGATCTTGATTCTCTTGATGTGTATATCAATGGATTTAATTATGGAACTGCATATTTAAATCAAGATGGATATTACTATGTCAATTTTGGTACTAATAATTCTCTTGATTCATTAATTACATATTCTGATTCTCTTATAAGTGATTATATCTATACAAATGTTAATCCATTAAGTCATATCGCATGGGAAGTCAATGAAGAAGGTATTTATGGAGTTGTAAAACATGTCCTTGTTGAAGGTGATTTATCAATTATAAATCCATTAACTTACAATCGAACAGAAACTTTCAATATAACGTCTTTATATGATACTGGATTTAAATTGCCTGATTATGTGTGTATAAGACAAGTATATTTCTATAATTCTACTACCGAAGATCCTAAAAAGATATTTTTAAGCGAAGACGATTATAGTATTAATGACATTGGTCAAATTGAGTGGATTTCAGGGTCCATAATTTATAATTTATTTGAAAATCATTTGGAAGAAATTAAAGACGGACTAATTTATTTTGATTATGCAAGTTCTGATAAATATGAAGATTTAACACTTACAAATGCAGACGGATATGTTATAGATTTTCTTATGCCCTCAACATATTATTATCATACAACTATAGATACACTAACTATAGATTTTGAAGATTTTATAGGTAATAACTTTGTAAAGATATATTATGATTTAGATCTTAGAGAATATTTCTTGGATGATGTTAGAGAAACCTATGAGAGAACATATTTCAGTCTTGGAGATATGATGGCTATTCCGTTATATATAAAGTTTAGTGATTTAGCTTTATCTAATCAAGAAGCATATTTTGATCCTAGACTAATAGAGAATATCGTTATAACAGTTTCTGATTCTAAACAATGGCCGGGATCTTTTATTAAAGAATTTAGTGAATTTACTATATTGAATTTACCATATCAGAGAATTGGTATAGAAGATATCCGATTATATAATTTAATAAGTGATAATATAAATGTAAATGAAAATAATAATATTATTTCCACAATAGAATTTAGAGCTGAAGATTATTATAATATAAATGCAAAAACCCAATTTGAATTAAAGAAAATAGATATAAAATTAACAGATATTAAACTTTTTTATAATGGTACTGAAATAACAGAAAATACAAAAATAGAATATTCTGATGATATTGAATTCTACTTTAGATATAATAATACAAACAAATGCATTTTTATGGATGAATTTGTCGATATACCACTATATCTTAAAAATTCAGATACAAATGAACTTCTTACAGTAAATAATATATATTGGATATCAAAAAGTGATTTAATTGTACCAGTAGAATATCAAATAGGATATTATTATGCAAAACTTGAAGTTCCTTATCTTATGGGAGAAAAATCTATTGAATTATATTCAGATGGAACAACTATTCATAATATTATTTTTGATGGAATTATAAATTATAATATAGAAATTATCCAAGAAACACTTTCTGATTCGGAACCAATTTATATTGAAAATGATTTGTATAAATTAGAATATGGTGATCCATTACTCTTAAATGGGGTTGTATTAGATAATGATGATTATTTAGTTGAAGATGAAATATATACTTATAATTATCAAGAAGCTGTTGATGGAGAAACCATACATCAAATCAATATTATCTCGCCTTTTAATGATCCTAATTTTGTTAGTACAGAGGAATTTGCTATTTATTATCTAAATGAAGATCTAAAGAAAATACCTCTCTATATTAATTTAAATGGAATAAATTTTGTAGATAATAATATTCTATACAACGATTCTGAAACGGTTCCTGCTAGAATAACTTATGATGGAGCAAACTTTTACCTTAAACTTAAATGGAATAATTCAATGAATTATAATACTTATCTTCTACTAACCTATAAAGTATTAAAAGGGAGAACAATAAAACCACTTTCATATAGTAAAAATAATGAGTATGGACAAGATATGGGAACGAATCTCGTCGAAATACCCTTTACAAAATATGATATGATTTCTCAAGATTGGATTTCTTATGATAATTTTACAGAAATAATTTCTATTGATAAAAATATTCTATATAAAGATATACAAAGTGCTGTTGCTGTGATAGAAGGACCAATATTTTCTGATGGTCCTTACTTATTTGAATCTGGTATAATTAATTTAGAAAATATATTCATTAAGAAAGCGGAAAATTTATATTTCGAAGAACTTGAAGAATCTCTTTACAGTTGGTTTATTAATGACGAAGGACATTTAATTGTTAATTATCCTTATTATGAAAATGGAGATATTTTAAAAGTAGAATATAGTAGTTATGACCCTGTTCAATTAAGGCATTCATTAAACAAGAATGAAGCTGAACTTTACTCAATAAGAATTTATTCCGGAAATAATAATTCAGAGTATTATGAATTTTTAAATGAAGATTTTAATATTTCACAAGATGGTTATATAATTTATTTCAAAGATCTCTATAATTTACTTCTTAGCGAAGGAAAATATAAATTAACTGATCTATGCAAAATACAATACAAGTCTACTTTAGCTCGTAAAATTGATCTTTCTAATGATTTATTACTTATGATTCAAGATAAATTTGGTAATTATATTCCTATAGATAATGTTAAAATTGATACAAATGGATTTTATAATTATGAAGAAATTTTCTCAAAAGATAATTCTCTTTCCCTACCTATGTGGGATGAGACCATTGTAAATATGAGACTTTCTTATATGCCTTTAGAAATATTTAATGTAAATAATAATCAATCTATTCAAATAGATTATTCTTTTACTGATAGTATCGGTGGATCTTATAAACGTTATGCTTATAAAGAAAGCAATTTATGGTATAAGAATTTCAAAATAATAACAATTCCACATAAAGTAAAATTACAAATGATTGATTATACAACTCAAAATCTAGTTGTAAGTCAATCATTTATTGAAAATAGAGAGTATAAATTTGATTTAAATCCTAAAAATACTTTAGAAAAAGGTGAAGAATATACAAGTATCCAAATAGATGCATTAGTCAAAAAAGATTATCAATTCAGATATCAATTATCTGATTTTAATGATAATCCAATTAAAAATTCAATTGTTTGGATGCACATAGGATTTATGCCTAAATCCCAATCTAAATTTTTAAATGAAAGGGCTTTAATTAATGAATATAATCTTCATCCATATTATGAATCATTAGGTACTGAATTAATTACTAGTAAAGGACCAGGAGCAGGCCCTTCTAATATGTTTGGAAGGCCACTAACATATCAATCAATAGATGGATTAAATGTATATGGTCCTTATGTTTGGATGTATGCACTAACAGATGAATATGGTCAAGTAACTTTTGATATTAATTTTGATGAGGATTATCTTAAAGATTTTAGTGATATATTTGGATCTATAGAAGGAATTGGCTCAATTGAAGATACAATTTTATATTTACGGGTATTTAGTTCTCCATTTAATTGGGAGGATATGATTATTGATGATTATGATCAATCTCTATGCTCAAGCTCAAATAAAGCAAATATATTCAAACAAGATGATATAATTTCGAATTATAACTTTGAAAATCTAATCCTTCAAGATAGTACATATATTGAAGGTCTAATTAAATTACATCAACATGATATTGCTCTAGGTATTGGTGATTATTTAACTTATGATTTACCATCAAGTTATAATGCTGGGATAGAAGATTATGAAGATCTACAATTTTCTGTATATGTAACTAAAGCCAAACCAATTCCAAATGGAGATATGACTACTGTTGAATCTCTTACAAAACTTTATGAATCAAATGAATTAGAACCTATTCCAGTAAGTATTCTTAATGAAGATTACACTCATTATATTAGATATGAATTCATTAATCCATCTGGGCATCAAGCTTTATCACCACGTACTCAGGAGATTAAGTTTAATGGATTAGATGGAGGTATAGT
>CAZBEU010000229.1:0-2230 GCA_964491005.1 uncultured archaeon
TCATAGCTCTTTGCATACTTGAAGTCATACCACCAGCGGGATTTGCTAATCTACATACATTTTGATAAAGACGATCAGATAGTTTGACCTCAAGAATCTTTTCTCCAAGAGTAGATTTCACATATTCAAAGAACTTCTTTATATTCTCAGGAATAGATTCTTCGGCTTTATCTTTTTCATCCTCATCCTTTGATGATTCTTTATCTTCCTTAGTAGGTTCTGTTACATCTATAGGAGTAAAAGTATATGATTTAATTTCTTCATTTTCACCTTCCCCTATTGTTTTTTTATATTCCCGTATATTCATCATTAAGAAATTATCAATAGGTTCATCTAATAATATAACTTCTATATTATTTTCATTATAATAGCCTAAATGAGGTGATACTTTCAATGTATTTAGATTTTCACCAACTAAATAATAAAGTTCTTTTTGAGATTCAGGCATATCTTTTATATAATCTTCAATACTTCTATATTCTCCCTCTTTTGATTTTGAGCTCTTAAAGCGAAGATAAGTCAGAAGTTTGTCTGTTCTAAAAGCGTCAGAAAGAATACCTTCTTTTATATATGGAGAAAAACTTTCCCATAATTTCTTATATTTCTCTGGTTCTTTTTCAGCAATATCGTCAAGTTCTCTTAATATTTTTTTAATTAGTAATTTTTCTATCTTCATCATTACCCGATTAGTTTGAATGGTATCTCTACTGATATTTAATGGAATATCATTTGAATCAACAACTCCTTTTATAAATCTCATCCATTTTGGTATTAAATCACTGCAATTTTTCATAATCATTACGTTTTTAGAATAAAGAGTTAAGCCATATTCATCATCAGGTCTTATAAATTGATTAATCTCAGATTCGGGTATAAAAAGTATAGAATGAAATTGAACAGTGCCATCTATACTATAATTAATAACATGAGAATAATTATCATATCTATTGGAAATAAAATGATAAAAGCTTTTATATTCCTCTTCACTAATATCTTTAGAATTTTTTTTCCATAAAGGAGTTAATTCATTAATAGGTTCAGGTTTCTTTTTTTCTTCCCCTTCCTCAACTTTCTTTTCCTTTTCCTCTTCTGCTTCTTTTTTTATTTCAGAAACATAAATTGGAAAAGAGACATAATTAGAATATTTTTTTATTATTGATTCAATCCTAAATTTATCAAGGTATTCGTTCTCATCTTCTTTAATGAATAATATTACATCTGTCCCTCTTGTAGATTTATCATTATCATTTACAATAAATTCTCCAGTACCATCTGATTCCCATTCATAAGCGTTTTCTTCTTTAATATATGATTTCGAAATTACTTTAACTTTATCAGCAACCATGAAAATTGAATAAAATCCAACACCAAATTGACCTATAACATCTAAATCTACGTTTTTATTATCTATTTGTTGGGTATTATTAAGTTGTTCTAGAAATTTTTGAGAACCACTTCCAGCAATAGTTCCTAAATTATTAATGAGTTCCTCTTTATTCATTCCAATTCCTGTATCTTTAACAGTAATTGTTTTAGAATCAGAATCAATAATAATTTCAATTTTAAGATTATCTTCAATATCTTCTATATTTTTATCTGTTAGTGATAAAAAATGAATTTTTTTAAGCGCATCTACAGAATTACTAATTAATTCTCTGAGAAAAACTTCTTTATGTTGATAAAGGGATTTACTTAGTATATCTAATAGTTTTTTAATCTCTGCTTTAAATTCGTATTTATTTTCACTCATACTTTTATAAATTATTCAATATATTTAAAAGTTAAACCTTAATTAGATCTATGCTACTTATCTTTAGACTTATTTTAAATATTATCTTTTGAAATCATAACATTATTTAATAAAAAATATGTCTATATAGTTGTAAATAGTGAACTACCACGTCCGAAATGACGTGGATTCCTACGAGTGCACAATCGCTTCTACTACGGATTGGTCTGTATATCGTAGAAAACCCTTCCATTGGTCCTGGAAGGATTCCTCGTTCACAGAGGGTTGATGCGATAGGAAATCATAGGTCTTTTCTTTTTTACATAATAGAAATTTGATCATAATATTGATTGCTGAGTTGAGATCTCGATCAATATAATTTCCACAAGCGCACATAATAACACGTTCATGAATAGAATGTTTCTTTTTTCTTACATATTTACAACAAACTTGAGTTGTATCTGATTCATCAATTTTTATTACTCTTTTACCTATTTTTTC
>CAZBEU010000230.1:0-1852 GCA_964491005.1 uncultured archaeon
TTTTGAATCTACTATTGGATTTATAGCAGAATTATTTATTAACAAGATTTCTGCATTAGGTACATATCGACCATCTATATCTCGTATTATTACATTGATATCTGATTTACGTGCTTGAATTTCATTTATACTTGTCTCTAAATCATAATTAAACTTTACATCATCTACTTGAAAAAAAGCTGATTTTTCTTGATTCGTTGTATCTTCTTCATCACCCCATGCACCCATTTCGAAAAATATTTCCTCTCCCATATAATCAGTCAGATTTATATATATATATCCAGTTAAATCTCCATCTGGATTATATGTATTTGGTGGTATTCCTTCTAAAACATTTGAATATGTGTCATTTATCGTTGATCTATCATTTACAGGATTTAGTTTTGTATCATCAGTCCATTTTCTAGCAGGATTATTCCAATATGCATGTCCTTCATATGCTTCTGCATAATTTTGATAATCAGTATTAATTATATCACTATCAGAATGATCATCAGGATCTATACTATATACGGAGCTTGAACCATTTAAAATTCTACAAAAATATCCATCATCGTTTAGAGATCCTCCAACAGGATTTTTAGGTCTTTCAAATCTCCAAGTACGAACATTACGATAAGCTTGAAGGAAGATTTCACCTCCTTGTATTTTTGGAACTCTGAAGGGATATGAAAAGAGTGTCCCTGCATAATCATGGACCGTTCCATCATCTAAAAGTTCCTCTTGTGCCCCCCATTTATAAGCATATACTCCACTTGCAAGTCTTTCAGCAGAATCTGGACTAATTGGTTCTGTAGTTAATTTGTTAACAAAAAAATTATAGCTTGGTACTGAACTATTATATGCTGCTGGAGTTGGATTACTATATCCCATAATTTGTTGAACAGGATTATGAGAGAAATACCATCCATATGGATTAAATTTTGTGCTAGAACTGTAATCAATTTCAAAATCTCCATTTTTAATCCACCCAAAACTTTTCGAGCTATCTGAAGATTCATTATTAGTGGCGGATGGGTTGCCAAAATAAATATAAGTATCTGTTTCAGTAGAACTTGCTAATACATCTGTATCAAACCAAACAGTCGCAGTTCCGATACTGGGATAATCTTTTTTAACATAATAATTTTTCATAATGTCATTTTCTATTATCCTAATATCTTCTAAATCTGATTGTATCTTATTTTCTGATACTAAATTACTGTAAGTAAAAGAAATACTAACACCATAATTTTGAATATCATAAGGATATGGGTTCGTTATATTGATCAGCATTCGATATTCGTATGAATGATCCTACCAATCAGCTTCACCAAAAACACTTGTTTTTAATATTGATAATGGGTTTGTATTCTCTTCATATTTATCATCATTGAGATCTCTCTGAGAATTATTGAGAAATCCATCGGGGAAAATAAAGAATATATTAGATATTATGATAATAGATAAGATAATATATATTTGCGTTATTCTTTTTGATTTTCCTATTGTTTTCATAGTTTTTTAATGTATTTTTTAATTTTTTTTGATAAAGGTAAAAATATTTAATAAACAGATAAAAATTGATTTATTTAAATAATAAGAAATACAAATCCTAATAATAGCTTAAAATAAAAGGAGATCATTTATAAAAAATAAGTCTATACATGGTATATAAGGATATTTGTCCAGAAAAATGACTATAATTTTTAGTCTGGGTAATAATCTTGAAGATTGAAACTTATTTTAGAGATTTCTTTTCTAGCATATAGAATTTCATCTTCCGAAACCTTTTTTTCGTCAATTAAGATCTCTGCAATTTGTCTATATTTTTTAATAAGACTTTTTTTTACATAATGATTTAATTTTTCAC
>CAZBEU010000231.1:0-1862 GCA_964491005.1 uncultured archaeon
TTCATGACTTCTTTGGAATCTAAATTCTCATTTCCAACTTCAGAAAGAATGGTTATTTCACATCCAAATTGCTTAAATAAATGTGAAAATAAACCAAATCCAACTCGACTTAATCTATTTTTATAGGTAATTATTATTCTCTTTACTTTTTTCTCAATGATCTCATCAAGCATCAGAAAGAATTGATTGTGTTTTTCAAAGGATATTCCAGAAGCAATATCACTGAACAATCCATTGAGGTCAATTCCATTTGAAAAGCACCAATTCTTTAGCAAATGAATTTGATTTTCAAGATCCTTTTTTTGCTTGTGTGTAGAAACTCTTACATATGCATAAGGTTTCATTGGTACGTCTTTATTAAAGAATGAATAAACTGATTCTTGATCAAAATCCCAATATCCATTTAGTAACCGAATAGCTTTTAGAAGACCATTAATTTTATATTTATATAATGTGGGCTTCGTGATTTGTAGTAATTTACAAGCTTCGGATGATTTCATTATATTATTGTTAAAAAATATCGCATTTATAAACAAACACTATTAAGATTTATTAGTTTACTAGATGATATTCTCATTTAATTCAAGGAATTTTCCCCATAATTATATTATAATATGGTTGTTAGATTCCATTATATTAAATCTCTCCACAATTTTAAATACATATATTCCTTCATATATGAGAATTATTTTATTCGGTATAGTAATTATTATTTCTATAATTATAGGATATTTATCACATAAACAGCTATTTCATAATAATGAACCTTCAAATGTTTTAATAACCGATGGTATTTTAGGATATATAAGAAATCCTTTATATCTTTCTATTTTGTTGCTATATTTAGCCTTATTATTTTTATCTATTTCTCTAATTAGTACATGTTTATTTATTTTTATCTTTCTAATATATAATTGGATGGTTAATTGTGAGGAAAAAATTCTTGAGGATATATTTGGAGACAAATATAGAGAATATAAGAAAAAAGTACCTAAATGGATTCCTAAATTAATTTAAAAAACTTAAATTCTTTTATATTCTCTATTCTTTTTTAACTAAATTACTCATTAATAATTGTATTTTTTTTGAGTATTCTATATCTTGAGAATTAATTTTATTGAGAGATTTATATTTTAATGGTAATTTCTCCATATTCGTAAAATAATTTTCTCTGATTTCTTGAAGATTAGGACTTTTATAAATTAATTCTCCTTTGTTAAAAATAGATATCAATAATGATTCACTATCTTCTGGAGGGTTCTCCTCTGTTAAAAATATTTTATCATTATAAAATAGATTATTTTTATAAGTACGATAAATTTGTTTTTGACCAGGGATTGTTATTTTTTCTTTACTTAATTTGAATTTTGGTATATTATTATATTCAATTAGTTTATATATTCCACTTAATGTAGGATCATCTTTTGAAGTAGCTAATTCTGTTCCAACACCAAATGCATCTATTGGACTATTATGGTCAAGAATTTCTTTTATCTTATATTCATTTAAATCTGAACTTACAACAATTAAAACATCATTATTACCATTATCATCCAAAATTTTACGAACCTTTTTTGACTGTTCAACAAGATTTCCAGAGTCAATTCTAACTGCCTTTATATCTGGACCTATTTGACTAATTAATTGTGCCGCCCTTTCAATATCATATGTATCAATCAATAAGACAGAATTTTCTTTATAAATATCATAGTATGATTTAAAACTCTAACTATAAATGTGAACAAATTTGGACACGGGGTCCTCACTTGTTCTAACCCGTCGTTAGAGGAAACGGGCGATTAAGATGAATCATGATGTAGTACATCCGCATGAATATACTTGTTGCTGAACTAATAGGGCGT
>CAZBEU010000232.1:0-1651 GCA_964491005.1 uncultured archaeon
TTTATAAAATTTCAGTGAAGAGTTGAAATAATATAAATTAAAGATTGATTTTAGAACAAAAGAAACAAAATAAGTAAATCTTTTTTGAACTACCAACACTTAAGGAGTTGGATTCTTGCTTCTATGACAACTTCACTAAGATTGTCTTGTACGATCTCCACAAACATGACTTTTCGTTGTCCCTACGATAGATAGATATTAAATAATTGGTTTTCTTAATTATCAATATCATTAATTGAATTTCCTTTAATTCAAAAACATAGAGTATAATAATTTAGGAAATTTTATACACATTCATCAAGCCATAAAGAACATTACTATCTGCTACAATATGGTAAAAATAATCTTATTAAATAGATATTTTTAAATTTGAGAAAGCGATGTAAGGAAAATATGTATTTTCAGAGAATTTTTGTTCTTTTGAAAAATAAACACAATTTTTAAGCATTTCTAATATATTTCCACTAAGATTTCCCCCTTTAATTGGATTATTTATAGTTCCATTCTTTATATAATAACCATTCCTTATCTCTGCTCCAAAATTCCCTGAAAATTGATCAGGATTCAACCAAGAACATTTTTCTATGAAATATCCTTCTTTAATAGTTGATATTAATTCTTGTAAAGATAAATCTCCTGGAGGAATTATTAAATTGGAAACCGTATTAGCTATTGTTCCTTCAGAAGTTCTAATTCCATTACCCGTAGAAGATATATTTTCTAAAATTGCATATTTTTGATCAAATATTCGGGTTTTAAAAACTCCATTTTCTATTAAAGTATTTTGTTGGTGTGGATTTCCTTCGCCATCCCATGGATTTGAATTTAACCCTCTTTGAAATAATCCATCATCAATGATATTAAAATTGTCGCTAGCTATTTTTTCATTAAGTTTGAAAGAAGTTGTTTTATCATGAAAAGCTTGTCCTGAAGTATGAAAACTTAACACTGGAATTAATGCATCTTTCAATAAATTAGGAGATAAAATTACGATCATATTATTCTTTGATTCAGGTATTTTAGCTTTTAAAGCATCCTTTGCATTATTTGCCCATTTTTCGATTCTTGTCTCTAAATGTAAATCTTTAGAATCTTTAATATATTCAATATCCCAAAATTCTGATAATTTATCATTATTTTTTGCTTTAAGTGCAAATTCAAAGAAAAAATATGTTTTAATCGATTTTAAATCCAGATTATTACTATTTCTTAAAAATCTATTTTGAATATGAACTCTAAACTTACCAAAACTAGGTTTAATTTTATCTTGATTTTTAATTGCTGACTGTAATATATCAGAAAATTTATTTTTAGTCTCTAATGGATTTTTTAAAATGAAATCCTCTGCTAATTTAATATTTTTATAGGTTTGTACGCCAGGAAAGTAGTATTTAGATGTATCATTAATCATTGATAATTTCTTACATTTTTCTATATCTTTTTCTATTTTATCATCTTCTAATGAATTACCCTTTACTAATCCAATTCCTGTTTTGTTTCCTTTTTGTTCAAGAATTCGTATAAAATATTGAATCGTGCTAATATCTCTTTCTGATTCTATCTCATTTTGAATAAATTGAGTTTCAAATATTTTTGATTCTAAAAAATAAATATCATATTCTTCAATATTATTATTTCTAATCTTTTTTTC
>CAZBEU010000233.1:0-7928 GCA_964491005.1 uncultured archaeon
TAAAAAAAAAGAGTTTTAATAAGTGAAAAAAGAAATAATAGAACCTGAGAAGGGTACTTTATTAAGAAAAAATGGTTCAAAAATACTAATAATAACAATTCCAGAAGAATTGTTAGATAAGATTTTCATTATAAATCATACGGATTTTCTTATTGGAAATATTTCTCTAAATAAGTTAGAGATTGCTCCCAATAATTATTATATGATAATAAATAAATCTATTTCTCTCTTAGAAATAGAATACAATTTAGATATATCAAATCATGAGATTATCTATGATCCTTATATATATGAAAATGATGAAAAAATGAATATTGACCCTCAAGAATTTATAAAAACTCATAAAGTTCCTTCTGGATATACAGATATTTTATCAAAGTGGTATAGCATAAAATTCACATATCTTGATTATAGTCTATTATATATAAAACCAAATTTAGGTATTTCCATCCAAACTCATAAAAAAAGAAATGAAAAATGGGAAATATTAGGGGGGAAGCCTATTATATTAATTGGTAATAAAGTTCATTATTTCGTAGAATCAGGAAGTATTTTTAAACATAATTTGGGAACCTTTCATACAATTATAAATCCGAATAAATATAATACTTTTGCCAAATTAAAAGAAAATTGGAGTGGAAAATTTGAAGAAGAAGACATTGAAAGAGTTTTTAATCCAAATGCTTATTAAAATAATTTAATTTAAAGATAAATTTTTGCGGGAATTGCCAAGTCTGGTCAAAGGCGCTGGACTCAGAAGAGATGATTCTCTGAGAGATCCAGTCTCATAGGAGTTTCGGGAGTTCAAATCTCCCTTTCCGCACTTATTAATTTTTCTATCATATTTATATTGATATAAATTTACCTAAAGTTAAATGAGTAATTTTTAAAAATCTCAAAAATATATATATTAATTAACCAATGTCTAAACAAAAACAATCAGCTAAAAAAGCTCCAATATCTAATAAGGAAGGAGAAAAAATAGTTGTATTTCAATTTAATGATGAAATACAAGACTTCCAAGAATTGGAAATACAAAAAGATGTTCTCTTATATGATCTATTAGACTCTGATTTTATAACCTTATTTATTGACCCTAAAAGATATCGGGTCTGGATTTGGCATGGAAATAACGTTACAACAAGAATGAAATTTGTAGCGGCAAAAATAGCTCCAAAAATAAGGGATCAATATGCTATATCCTATAAAATAACTGCTGTTGATGAGGGTGATGAGACAATGGCATTTAAAATTATGACGGGCATTGAAAAGGAAATAGATTATGAACATATTCAAGAAGGGCCTTCTTATGAAGGGACTGAGAAAGATTTACAATTACTAGAATCATTATCAAGAGAAAAAATCTTATTAATTTTAGAAAAGATTGGATTACCTGAAGGATATAGTAGAAAAATGATAATTGTAAAGAATAAAATTTATGGATACAGAGAATATAAAAAGGAATATATGGGTTCAAGTATTATGGAAAAACAGTTATTTCCCTTAAAGGAGGAAGTAAATGATGGAAATTATTTAGCAGAAGGTTATACTCCACGTATACTTATGTCTTTTAATAATGTAATTCTTACAGAATTATTGGAAAAAAACAATGGTAAGAGTAAGATTATTGAAGAATCAAAAATAATCGAGGAAGAGCAAGAGATAGAAAAGTAAAATTAATAATTTTCATGTAAATAATATATTTTTCTCTTAATGTTATTAGAATTATTATTTTTATAATATAATATATCTATACTAAAGCTTAGTTTATAATATTGAAAAATTATCGATTTATTATTCTTTTGTGTATTTATCTACAATGTAATTTTGAAGAGACCATGCATATTTTTCTAAATTAAGAATTAATATTTTTTGCTGTAATTCTCTCAAATAATTGACATCTAATTTAGTTAATTCTTCCTTTAATTCTTCTATTATATTAAAAACATTAACAATAGTATTCCAATCCCTCGCCCATTCTATATCTTGGTTTTCTACTTGTCTTGATATAATAATAACCCCGTGCTTATTTTTATTAATATACAATTATTCATATTTTTCAAGTTAACACGACTTAAAAAATATTACTGTCTATTAATTTTTCATTAAGTAATAATAATACTAAAAAATAGAATCCTAATTTTGAGTATTACTTTTCTTTATTATGGTTTTTTTAATGGAATGACTTAAATCAAACAATAAATATTGTTTGGATTATTCAGTGAATTCTTGCTATCATATATAGTATATCTTTTAATCTTTTCTTTTTCTTTTTAAAAAATTCTTTATTAGAATCATAAGATTATTTAAAATCTATTTAGTCTTTTTTGTTTAAATTTTAGGATACGTGTAATAAAAAATAAAAATTATGTTTTCTAATTTCTTATTAATTATGAAGATAATAATAAATCCATTAGAAGTTATAATTATTAATATTGGAATTATTTAAATTCATAAAAGAAATTTTAAACTTATTCTTAAAATAAAATTTCCTATAATAATGATTCTATGTTTAAAATTTCGAGATTAATAAAAAATAGACATAACTCATAAGAAGTTGATGATAAATCATGAAAAATAAAGAAGTTTTAATATATGATGCAACCTTAAGAGAAGGTGCTCAAAAGACAGGAATAGCTTTTTCAATAGAAGATAAAATTCGAATTATTCAAAGAATAATAGAGGATCTTGGAATTCCAATGATTGAAGCAGGATGGCCTGGTTCAAACCCAAAAGATATAGAATTATTTAAGAAAATACAAGAATTAGATTTGTCAAATACAAAAACATATCCTTTTAGCTATACAAGAAGAAAAAATACTAAAGTAGATAATGATAAAAGCATCAAAGCTTTGTTAGAAACAAAAACAGAACAAGCCACGATCGTTGGTAAAACCTGGGATTTACATGTAACAGACGCCTTAGAGACAACGTTAGATGAAAATCTTAAAATGATTAAAGATACTATATCTTTTTTAACAAAAAATAACATTGATGTATTATTTGATGCTGAGCATTTTTTTGATGGATTTAAAAGTAATAAAGAATATTGTCTACAAACAATTTCTACTGCAAAAGAAGCTGGTGCTTCGTGGATTGTATTATGTGATACAAATGGAGGGTTATTACCTTATGAGATTAAATCTATTTTTTCTGAAATTAAACAAAGATTTAGCGATATTCAGTTAGGGATCCATGCCCATAACGATAGTGGTATGGCTAATGCTATAGCTCTTGAAGCATGGGAGAATGGTGCTAAAATGATCCAAGGTACGATGAATGGATTTGGTGAAAGATGTGGAAATACAGATCTAACTACAATTATACCTATATTCAATTTAAAATTAGGCATTGAAAGTATCAAAAAAGAAAATCTCAAAAATCTTACTGAGATCTCTCATTTTATTTATGAAATGGCAAATTTACCAAGTAATGTAGATCAACCCTTTATAGGAAAAAATGCTTTTTCACACAAAGGAGGGATTCATATTTCAGCAATACTTAAGAATTTGAAGACATATGAACATATAAATCCCGAGCTTGTTGGTAATTCACGGAATATAAAAGTATCTGAATTAGCTGGAAAAAGTTCAATAATGCATATGGCGAATAAATTTAATTTAAATTTTAAAGAAGATAGTCCCAAATTGACAGCGATTTTGGATATAATAAAACAAAAAGAAAACCAAGGATATTCCTTTGAAGGTGCTGAAGGAACTTTAGAAATTTTAATGAGAAGTATGGATATGAATATTCAAGATCCAAATTATTACAGAAAAAAATTTTTTAAATTAGAAGGATTTAGGGTCTTTACAGAAATGTACGAAGATAATCTCATTTCTGAAGCAACAATAAAAGTAAAAGTTGAAGGAAAGGATTTTCACACAGCTGCTATGGGTAATGGTCCTGTTAATTCCTTAGATAATGCACTTAAAAAAGCTTTAGTATATTTTTATCCTAGTATAAAAGAAATCGATTTATCTGATTTTAAAGTAAGAATAATAAATCAAGAAGGGACGGAATCAAAAGTTAGAGTTTTAGCTGAAACCCATGATAAAGAAACAAGTTGGGGAACTATTGGTGCCCATGAAAATATTATTGTAGCATCTTGGGAAGCCTTGGTTGATTCATATATTTATAAACTCCTTAAAGATAAGAAAAATTGGTAAAAATCCTCTCTAAAGATATAGGTTAAAATTTTTTTCTATTATTCTTTTTGCTTCTTTAAACTCTGAGACATTAATGATTTTATTTATATCTTTTAATTCTGATAATTCTTCTTTATAATATTCTTTAAAATCTTTAGTTAATATTTTAACAGAATTTTCTATATATGAATTTTTATGATTTACTAATACTAAAATAGCAAATCCATATTTATTACTATAATTAACATAGATATCTGCATTTTTTGTCTGAAGAATATCAATTTGATCAGTTTTATTTGTAAATTCAGATAGAATATGATTAAGTCCGATAAGGATATTTCCCCATATTTGGAATTCTCCACTATTATCCGATGATTTCTCAAATTGATATGAATACAGCAGAACTCCTGTTTTATGGTATATATGAATGACATATATTTTATTAGAAAATTTTAAAAATATTTCAGGTTTTGAAATAATGATAATTCCATTTAGAGATACAAAAATCCACCACAATACTATAGATAAAAATCTAACTTCAATTAATTCTGTAACAATATAAAATAAAAAAAAACCCAGAGAAGAAAATAGAATAATTGTATATATATATAATACAAGAATGAAACTTCGTGATTCTATAATAGAATTAATGTCAACTATAGTTCTGATTATAAATAATATTATAAAAATGTTAAATAAGAGACTTATAATCTTAATTGCTAAATTAAAAGAATAATGTATAGAAGAGTCCAGTATAATATATGTATTAATAGAATCCTCAGATATTAAAGTTCCAATTACCAAACTAAACATAAATATTAGGAACAATAAGGAATACATTGGTATTTTTCCATATTGTTTAAGAAGACTATATATTATCACACTAGATAATATAATAGAACTTTCAATAACGATTGCAAATTTAAATAAAATTTCATTTGTTATTTCAGATAAATGAGGTTGTAAAGAAAAATATATAATTATTTGATAAAGAATACCAATGATAAATATTATAGAGATTAACAATATTGAGATAAAGGTTGTTCCATATTTTTTTTTTCTCAGAATTAAATAAAAAATAACAATAATACTAAATCCTATAGATAATAATAAACCAATACTTAAGGAATTCGATATTACTTCATTCATTATACTAAATAATCAATTAGTGTTCATATTTAATAAAGCTTTGATTATAAAAAAAAAACATAATCTCTATTCTTTTTGAAGAAAAGACCAAAAATATTCTTTCATAATTACTTTAGTATTGATAAATTCAGAAGTATCAATAATTTTTTTTTCATTGTTTATTTTATTCAATAATTCTTGAAATTCTGTTGCAAATCTATTCATAAACGATTTTACTGTTACTGATATTATTTTATTATTAAATTTAGATATTAATAGTAATCCATAACCTAATTTGGAGTTATATTCAAAGGTTATGGCTCTATTTTTCATTTTTATTAATTCTAATTTATCTTTTTGATTTATAAAATTCGCCAAAATATGATTAATACCAATAAGTATTGATCCTTTTAACATTGAATCTTCAACTTCTTCTCCCTTTTCAAAACTATAAGAAAATAGTAATACTCCAGATCTATGAAATATAGAAAAATCATATATCTTATTTGTAATTACAATAAAGAATTCTATACTTCTAATATTTAAATAATTGACTAATATAAGAAAACTAAGAAAAAAAGCGGAGTATAAATATCTTAGAGAGAAAGTTGGATAGATAAAAAAAACTAAATACACCACTTTGTTTAAAATAAAATGAATTGTACATAAAATAAAGAGCCTTCTAATTTTCTTAAATGTAATATTGGAATTACATATAATTTGAGTTAACATCATTATTCCTATCATTAAAATGTTAAAGGTGAGTATTAGTGAGAATAGTAAATTATCCTTTAAGATAAAAAAGTAATGACCTTCTCTTATGATTATATCAAAAACATTCAAATTGAATAATTGTACTCCAATTAATCCTCCCAAAAAACAATAAATAAATGCTGGGAAATATCTTAATTTTGTTTGGATTAAAATATAACTATGAATTGAACCTAATAATATTAATTTAATAGTTCTTATCAAAATAGATAATTTATAAATTGTGATTGCAATATTAGCAGCAAAATATGTTTCAAATGACAAATTAAAAAAGAAAAAATAGATTATGTCATTACAAAAATAAAGATATAATAAATTGAAATTCAAACCCTCCATTACATTCTTTTCTTTATTAGTAGATAATTTCCCTATTCCTAATATTGAAAGGAATATTGAAATTGAGATTAGAATTACAGCATCGATCATAAGTTATTTCATTTAGGATATTATTGCATCTCTTATTCACATTCTATATATCTTTATTCTATAAAAATATTATTTTTTAATAAAAATTAAAATCTATGATTTAACTTTTAAAAATAATAAAGTACTTTAAAAAATTATAGAAAAGAATGGTTTTTTATACAATCTAAAGTGATTTATATTAATTGTTCTCAATTTATAAATAAAATTTCATCTGATATCATCAATCATTATATTAATCATCTGCATAGAAAAGATCAAAAAAAAAAAATTTTAGAAACAATCAATCTTTTAGTTCAAAAATATAAAAATGCTTACTCTAATGATGAAATTAACAATCTCCATTTTCTTGGATCTATTTATGAGGAAATAATCTCTTATAGTAGTAGAAAACTATCAGGAGAGATATATACTCATCAGAAAATAGTAAAATATATTCTGAATTCGATTGGATATAAAGGTAAAAATAATATAGAGAGAAAAAAGATTATTGATATTTCCTGTGGTGCTGGAAGTTTTTTGCTTGAGGCTTTAAATAGGCTTTTAAAAAAATATTGTATAAAATATAACATTCTAAATATACAAAATTCCAATATAGAACTATTAAAAAAAATTATTAATAAAATAAAAAATTCTATTTATGGTATTGATATCAATCCAATCGCGTGTATATTATGTCAAATTACTTTACAATTAGCTTTATTTAATCTTTATAATAGAATTCTTGAAATTGATTTAGATTATTCAATCACTTTTTTTAATATTGAAAATAAAAATTCATTTGAACATTTTCAGACGAATATATATGATTATGCAGTAGGAAATCCTCCTTATTTATTTATTAGAGATATTCCTATATATCAAAAAAATTTAATTAACAAATTGAATTTTAAGACAAATCGTGGACAATATGATTATTATCAAATATTTATTGAATTGGGATTAAATATTCTTAAAAAAAAAGGTAAATTAGGATATATTATTCCTGATTCTTTATTAGTTCTTTCAAATAAATCAATTATAAGAGAGTTTATAATAAATAAGTCATGTATAAAAGAATTATACTATATAGGACCTTCATTTACTAATTCTGTAGTTTCAAATATTATTATTATCCTTCAAAAAATAGAAAACAACGATTTGAGAAATAATAATGAGATTTTAATAAAAACTAATACTGAAAAATCAGAAAATATAAAAAAAATAAAGCAATCATCACTTAAAGAATGGGATAATCGATTTATAATAAATCTAAATAAGGAAGAAATAAACATATTAGAACACCTAAATCATGATTTTTCTAAATTAGAAGATCTCAATAATGATGATAGATTTTCTATTAAAATAAAGCGAGGAGTAGAACTTTCCAAAAAAGGGTTTATTTTTAAATGTGATCATTGTAATAAATTTTTCCCACTCCCAAAAAAAGAAAAAAAATGTAGATTTTGTGATAGCCCT
>CAZBEU010000234.1:0-3816 GCA_964491005.1 uncultured archaeon
AATATTCATATTCGGAAGGAATTTGGCTCTCTAATAACTCTTGCCATACAATATAGATTTTTCCATTATCAGAAACTACAACATCTGGATTACATTTTACTGCCCCCACCACACCATTAGAAATTTTAGTTGAATTTGACCAATTTTCACCATTATAAAAAGAATAAAATATATCTCTATGATAATAAGTATAATATTCGCTCCAAACCAGATGTAAGAATCCATTTGAATCTGTGGTTATTTTAGGCTCTTTTTGATCAATATATAAATTAGGAGAATTATAAATTTCTGATAACATACTGATATTTGACCAACCAGAATTATTATAATATTTATGCAATATTCTCTGTTCATAAATTACACTATTCCAATCACTCCATACAATATGAACTGTATTATTCTTATCAACTGTTATAGACGGATGATCACTGCGTCCATATGAATTTGAGATATAAACCTCATCAGACCAACCATTATTTATTGTATAATTACAATACATTATTTCTGGATTCATATTAGGTTGATGTCTTTCCCAAATGACATGAATATTTCCGATATTATCAACAGCTATTGAAGGATTATGACAATCTGCAGTAGAATTATAGGGAGAAATTACTATTGGGCCAATCCACTCGCCATAATGACTCATATTTCTGAACGCATACATTATAATTGTATTATACCCCCAATCTCCATTTGTTCCATCAGACCAAACAACATGAATATTTCCGATATTATCAATAACCATAGATGGAGATATACTAGTTCCTGAATTTGTATCATAAAAATCATCAAATTGAGTAAAAGTTAGATTATGTGAAATAAAACTTTGATTTAATGAATTTAATTTGATATTTCGAGTGATATCTGACATATAACCAAGAAAATAACATGATATGAGAATAGATATTAATAAAATCTTTTCCTTTCTGTATTTTTGTTTAATATTTAACTTCATATGGTTAAAAAGTTATGAATACTATATATATTAGATCAGGACTAATTTTAGACAGGTTATAATGAAATAAAACATATAGTTTACTTAAATTTTCCAATAGAATTCTATTAAAAAAAATTCTGTCAATAATACTTTAATATAGATTATACTCTAATGAAATTCATTTTCAATCCTATTAAATACAGCACAAAAATTAGGGAACGCTGTTTTTAGTTTTTCTATACTCGTCTCTTTAATTAATTTTTCAAGTTTAATTTTTCTTGATTTTAAAATTTGATTAATTATATTCTTTACTCTCTTTTTCCAATTATGATCTTTTTTTCCTGAAAGATCGATTTCAATTCCTAATTCAATTTTTATAAGAATAGCAATTTCTTCTTCTATAAATATTTTAGGTCCAGAAATAATACAAAATAAATCAATTAAATGATTTCCAAATTTACAATTTATTAAATAAGCATTCTGAATTGGTATAATTTCATTTATTTCTATACCTATTCCTTCTAAATAATTTTTGATCTCATTTTCTGGAGCGTTTTCAAAGGTATCACCATCTGTAATAAATATTATTGAGTTAATTCCATATTTTCCAGGAATCTGTTTTATAGAATTCAGAGCAGCTTTTCCTGTTTTCCTTAAATTAGGTGTAAAAGGAAAAAAAAGAATGAGATCATGACCATTAAAGACATGAGATAATCCTTTTAACACATGGAGTTCCCGACGCCCATCTCCAGTTATTATAATATAATTTGGTTTTAATCCTTTAACATTTTGTACAAGTTTCATAAAAATCATTCCTTTAGATATTTAATCTATCAGTTAGTAATCTTGGATCTAAGTTTGCATTTAAAATATCTTCTAGATCTTCAGTTGTCATTTTATTATATGTAAGTATATCTTCATTTGATTTATTTAATTGTAAAATTGTAGTATCTTTTGGATGAATATCAATCAAACTATACAAGACATCTATACTATGGGTTGAGATTATTGTTTGCCATTTTTCATTTGATAACCATTTAAGGAATATTTTAATCAGTGCAGGATGAAGTCCCGATTCAAAATCATCAATTATTACTAATTTTGGGGATAATACTTTGAGTAATGCTAATATTTTTACAACTTTTTCAGCTCCAGAACCTAGTTCTTTAAGTCTTAATGTAATAGGTTTTTCTTTATATAATTTCCTGAGACTAATTGGTTCCAAAAAAATAATCTCGCTGTACCTATCATTTACAACTTCATTTAACAATTCCGCTAGTTCTGTATGATAACCTGCTTTTTGTATGGAATCCTTATATTCTGTCATTCTTTCTTCTAGATCATTAAGAATTCTTGATGTATCCGGTATAAATATGACTACATTCTCATAACTCTGATCTTTATTTCTAAGATGACTTGGTAATTGATTGCCTGCCCCGATCCTGTCTCCTTCAAGAATTACATCAACATTACTTATATCTATTGTTATTTGCATAGGAGAATTTTCAAAAAGATTATATTCTAATTTTGATTTACCTGCATATAGATATAAAAGACGATTATTACGCTCTCCTGGTTGATGAAGATTTCTAAGATGTTGTATTCTATATGTTTTATATAATGGATCATAACTCTCTGGAAATGGTAATAACGATAACGCTTCTAAGATTGATGATTTTCCAGAGTTATTTCTTCCAATTAACACTGTAAATTTTGAAAATTCTATTGGCTGGTCACAACTTTTTATTCCCCTAAATTCATTTATGTTTAGATGATTTATATACATTTAATCTTCCTTTTTAGGTAATTCTATTTAAATAAAGTGTGATTATATTTAAGTTAATAATATTTCATTAGTTAATTTTCTCATTATCTTTTTTGGAATAAATTAATTATTTTTCTGCAATATCTATAAATTTCATCCTTTATCACACAGAAACATGTGATTCAGTACTTAATTTGATGAAAATTATATGAGAAATATAATAAAACTCATAATAAAGACGATAAATACCATTAATTTTGCCAATTAATTCATTTTATATATCATGCAGAGGATATCTATGTATATACAAATCTTCATGAAGCACATGTTTCACGATCTTTATTCATGATATTTTCATGAAGTGAAAGAAAAGAATATTCTGTCATTTTTTTATAGAATTAATGAAAATTACAAATTACATTATTATACTACAATTTTTCTAATCCCACAATAGGATTGGTTAAATTCATGATAAGATTTCATTTTAAAAGATTATATATATTAATGAAGATAAAGAAAATGAGAACAATTATAAGGATAATTGCATCTTTTTTTCCAAAGGTATTTTTTCTTCTGATTTTAACATGGAAAAATAGAATTAAACTCAATAAAATAAACCAATTTATTATAAGAATAAAAGTATACTTTATAGATATCGCTATAATTCCACTTATGCCAAACGTAAAGGATACATTCCATATGATTTTTCCAATCATTCCCCCTAAACCAATTTCATAAATCTTCTTTTTAATGGATTTAAAAATAAGAGTTAATTCTTCAACATTCGTTACAAATGCAATGATAATCAACCCAAAGAATGTTTCTGAAATTTTAGTTAAAGTGATAATTTGTTCTGTTGATAAAATAAGTAATTCTCCTCCTGAGACAATAAATATCAATCCGAAGATAGTAAGGAAAATTTTTTTTATTTTTGATATACTTTTTTGTTCTCTAATATCTACAATTTCTTCTAAGATATTCTCAATATCAAAAATATCTGACTTTCCTCCTTTTTTAGCGTACCTTAAATTCTTGATTAAATAAACAAAATAAACAATTAAAGCGATCAAACCCATAATAAATAATCCATAATTGAGAATAAAGCTTAATA
>CAZBEU010000235.1:0-3547 GCA_964491005.1 uncultured archaeon
ATAAAGAAAAAATAAACGTTGAAAAATATTCAATTGTTAAAACTCTTATAAAATATATGTCAGATTAATGGTGATACAAGATTTTAAGACAAGTGTACATTTATAAAGAATTAGAATTACTCTACCATAGACATTTTGGTAAAGCAATGAAAGAAGAAGCTTTTAATACAATTTTAGATGATATATCTAAAGAACTCTCAAATAGTACTAGCGAAAAAGTAATTTATCATGATTATTACAAATTTAGAATATCATATCTTTTCGATAACAGTCATAAGGTTCTATTCCTATTTATTACAGGATTAACAGATAATTTTGATAACATTCAAAAAGAATTAAAAAAATGCAAAAAAGAATTTATAAATCTGTTTGGAGATATTATTCAACATAAATTTGATACTAAAACCTTTGAAGTTTTTGATCCTACTGTAGATGCAATTCATAGGAGTCTTAGACCAAAAATATCTTTAATAGGGTTCTCAGGGGTAGGAAAAACAACAATAACACGATTAATAAAAGCAGAAGAGATTCCTATGCAACATGTTCCAACAATAACTGGAGATATAGCAACAATTAAAATAGGAAAATTACATTTTCATCTATGGGATTTTGCTGGTCAGGAGCAATTTAGTTATTTATGGTCTAATTTTATAAAAGGAAGTGATGCTGCTTTGCTTATAACAGATTCTTCAATGGAAAATGTTGAAAAAAGTAAATTTTTCTTAGATTTAATAAGGGAACAAGCACCTCATGCTCACTCAGCTCTTATTGCAAATAAACAAGATCTCCCAAAATCTATGACTCCTGAACAAATTGAAGAAGAGTTAGGATTAAAAGCGTATTCTATGGTTGCAATAGAAGAGAATAATCGAGATAAAATGATTAAAATTATTGCAGATGTTTTAGAAATGAACACATCAATATCTCCACTATTAAAACCCCTCTTAGAAAGAGACAATAAAATTAGAGAGGCACAAATGGCATTAGAAAATGCTCAATTCGATCATGCAATTGAATTGTTTGAAAAAATTAGTGATTTATGTATTGATTTAGGTGATGATAGTCTTAGTAAAGAATTTTATGAAAAAGCACAGAAAATTAAAGCTATGTTGTTAAAAGCTAGTAAACCTAGGGAGATTATAAAAGAACAACCTGTCAAGGTTGAAGATACAAAACTCAAAGAAGAACCTATTAAAGAAGAGAAAAAAGTAAAAATAGAGGAAAATCAAAAACCAAAGGTTAAACCATTGCCAAATTCGAAGAGTGAATCTTTAGAAAAAGATACAACTTTAGAAATGATAAATGTTGAAGATAATCAGATAAATAAAGATATACCTCTCGATGATAATATAAAAGGATTGGACATAAATCCAGAAGATTTTATGGTGAAAGACCGTCCCAAACAAGTTTTAAATGTTCCTAAAGATGCGAAGAATAAATTAAGGACTTCTTCATACGGACATGTGTTGAATCCTACAGAAATTTCAGCTGTAGAGAAAAAGGTCTCAGAAGATAAAGTTTCTGTTGTCCCAACTATAAAAGATTCTGAAACAATAGAAAATAAAATAGAAAATTTAGAAGAAATTAAAGAAGAAGAGGAACCTCTCGTTTCTCCAGAAATGAAAGAAGATCGAAAAAGAAATCTGGAAAATGACTTGATGGATCTTAAGATAAAAAAAGCAAAAATTTCAAAAATGGAATTAGATTTTGAGATAAAGGAATTATCTGGTGAAATAACTACAGAAGAACTCAATGAGAAAAAACAAAGAATTGAAGAATTAAAAAATGATATTAATAAACAAATTGAGGATCTTGAAAAACTTATCAAGATATAGTATAATAAAACTAATGAATCAGAGGATATTTAACAAATATTTATCAGGAACTTTTGCTTCTCCGATTATTATGTCTTTTTTATTACCATGATAATCTGAACCTCCTGATTTTATTAATTTATAGTCATCCGCAATTTTGTTAAAATATTCTGGTAACGATTTTAAAGCCCATTCTGCTTTATTTGTACCAAAATATGGTCGATTTTTATCATATGTGTATTGTATTTCAATTCCCTTAATACCTGCTTGAATACATAACTGAATGAATTTTTTTCTATTGACAACATTATATATCCCGGGATGAGCTAATATTGGAATACCTCCACTATTATTAATTAATTCTATTGATTCTTCAAGAGTAAATTCAAATTCACGATCAACATATGCTTCTCCACCTAAACTTATCATTTTAAAAAGTTCGTTTTTTGTTTTATTTTTAACTTTAGTTGGATTATTCTTTATTAATACATCCACAATATGAGGACGACCAATAGAAGAGGATTTGGCGATTGTTTTTACTTCTTCAAATGAGATATTATATCCAAATTCTTCATTTAGTCTTTTACAGATTTCCTTTTTTTGATTTTCTCTTCCTTCTTTTTGTAATTTAATCTTTTTATTTAATATATTTGCATTATAATCAATATTTAGTCCAATAATATGTACATCTTTTATATCTCTTTTAAGATCATGTTTAACGGATATTTCAATCCCAGAGATAACAATTATGTCCTTTTTTTCACCATATTGTAGAAATTCTTTTATTCCATCAATAGTATCATGATCTGTGAGAGCGATAGCTTTTAATTTCTTTTCTAAAGCAATATCAATAATATGAGATGGAGAATCTATTCCATCAGAAGCTTCAGAATGTAAATGGAGATCTATCATTTCTATATTCTATTAATATATTCTCTCTATGCAATAATTTTATCTTTATAGACGCAAATAGTAGAATTTAAATAACATTTAAAGGAAAAACATTGAATCTTAGAAAAATGAAAAGATAAAAGCGCTAGTTATTTAATTATATCTGTTATAAAACAGGTTTCCATAATTTTTACGCCTTTTATTGGAGAAATTTTATCCTCAATTAAAGGATTAAAATCTTCAATTGTTGGGATTCAACTTTTATAAAAAGTCCACAATCTCCACTTAACCTCCAAATATCAGTAATTTCATTGATATTTCTTAGTTCTTTCAATATATTTTTCATCTCTTTAAAATCAGGTTCAATCTTTACAGTTGCTTTAGTCTTTGGTTTTGAGTCAACTTGATATTCAATGGTAAATTTCCTAATAACACCATTTTTTATAAGTCGATTTACTCTTCTTCTAACTGTAGCTTCTGTCTTTCCTATATTTTCAGAGATTTCATTATATGATTTTCTCCCATCATCTTTAAGTTCTTCCAGAATTTTAAGATCTATAACATCCATTGTTTTACTCCTTTATAATTTATCAAAATTAGAAATACTATTTTACTAAATAAAAATATTATCTTTAGTAAAAAAAATAAAAAAAAAGTATTAAAATTTTTCATTTCAATATTAAAAACATTATTTATATTTCGAAAAAAAGATGTTTAATATAGAATTTTGAAAAAAATTTCTAAAAAAGAATTAAATATTTTTGATTTTAACAATATATAAATATTTTATTAAGATAAATTAAAATTATTATATATAGAATTCTTTTACAAAAGAAGAATAT
>CAZBEU010000236.1:0-7341 GCA_964491005.1 uncultured archaeon
TATTATATAATATATAACAATACAATAAGAAATAATAGCCTCAATGGTATCTATATTTCAGCAGACTCAACAAATATAACATTTAATAAAATAATAAATAATGGTGAATATGGTATTAACTTTATTGCTGATATTACTAAAAATAGTACAATGAGATTAAATACTATATTAAATAATAATATGAGTGGAATTTTTAATAGAAATGCATATAATTGCAGTGTTATAGATAACCATATAGCAAATAATAGTGAATATGGAATTTTGATACTAAATTGTCGTTTTAGTATGGTTTCTTATAACAACTTAAGCTTTAATAAAGAATATGGAATTTCTATTTCAAATTCACATTATAGTAAAATAAGTTATAATAATCTCTCAGATAACAATAATGGCATTTCGATAAGTTCTTGTATAGATTCTATATTTTATAATAATACAATTCAAAATAGTAGTAATGGAATTTATCTTAATTTTGATAATGATGGATTAATTATTTCAAATAATACTCTTATAAACAGTGATATAACTTTTCCAGATGATTATGGTGGTGGTCTTTCCACTCTAAATGTTCCATTAACAAACAAAATTAATGGAAAATTAATCTATTGGTATACAAATAAAATCAATCTTATTGCAGACAATTTTACTTATTTAGGAATTCCCGGTAAAATTGTATTAATTGAATGTAATAATTCGGTAATTAACAATATAGATCTAATATATGGAGGAGGAATAATATTTTTCTCATGCTCAAATATCACAATTCAAAGTAATGAGATTTCCAACAATATCAATAATGGAATTTATTGTGTAAGTTCTCAAAGCATTGTTATAGATAATAACATAATATCTTTTAATTTAAATGGTATTAATTATTATAATATCAATGAGATAAACATAACTGAGAATCTTATTAATAATAATACTCAGGATGGAATAAATGGTAAGGGAACCCTTTCTAAGATTGAATTAAATAATATATTATATAATTATGAAAATGGAGTCTTATTAATTACGACTAATTCTGAATTAAATCAAAATAATATTAGTTATAATGAACAACAAGGGATTAATTTATATTATTGTGATGGAGGGATAATTTTCAATAATTCAATTACATTTAATAAAGACTATGGAATGTTTATTTCCCACAGTTCTGAGTTGAATATTAGTTACAATAACATATTCTACAATAATATTGGTATCATTATTAATGATGGTTATTCATATAATAACACAATTTATTTAAATTACTTCATAGGAAATCAAATGAATGCAAAGGATGATGGGTATCTTAATCAATGGGATAATGGTGTAATAGGAAACCTTTGGGACGATTATATTGGTATAGATTCAAATAATGACGGTATCGGTGATATCCCTTATTTTATTAACGGCTCGGCAAATTCCGTAGATCACTTTCCACTTGTTTTTCAAACAGCACATACTCAAAATTTAATTCTTCAAACTATCATTATAATAACTATTGTTTCATGTTTGTTAATAGGAAGCTTATTTTTAGGAAATAATATTTTAGACACAATAAAAAAAAGAGAAGAAAAGAAAAAAATAATAGAACCTCGATTAAGTACTACTTCAAAAAGTTTATCAAAAGGAGATACTACAATTTCTAGTTCAAAAAATAATTTTAATAAAAATATAGATATAATTGATCAATTTGAAACGATTCATAAATCAAAAGATGCTACATATGAATCCTTAATGAAAAATATGCCCTACTTAAAAGACTACATTGAATCAAATAAGAAAATCAATGAAATACCTGAAATACATAATTATATGATGGGTTCAATTACTCCTTCTCTATTTAAAAAGATTGATTTACTTGATCTAACTTTAAAAGAAAAAGGACGTTTTATAAGAGAATTAATTAATTTGGAACCAAAAGAAAGAATTAAATTAGTAGAAACAATGCTAAAAAATAGAGAATAACTAATTTTATATAATATAATAAATGAAAAAAATTTCATTTTTGGTCCAAGGTGTTTTAAATATCATCTAAACATAATTTATTTAAAATTATGAAATGATAGTTAAAATGACGAAATTATAATTAAAAAAAAAATTATCCTATGTTTTAGGTGAATATTGGATTGAAATTTGTGTGTTTGACCCATATAATCAAAATTGCAGTGCTATAATTAAGATATCCGTTTCAGATACAACAGATCCGGTTTGGGGTGATATAAAATTAACCCATATTGTAATGCTTGGAGAAGACTTTTATTATGACATTGATGCTTCTGATTTATCTGGGATTGCATATTATTGGATAAATAATGAAGAAGATTTCAGTATTGATAATAGCACTGGAGAAATTACAAATATAAAAACCTTGGAAAATGGTAATTATAATTTAATTGTCAGAGCTTATGATCCATATGGAAATTATTGTGAAACTACAATACATATTATCGTTGATTCAGAAGAAGACTCGATACCGGGATATGATATTTTAATATTATTTTCATCAATCGGAATCCTTTCTGTTATTCTTTTACTATGTAAAAGATACAAATTTTTAATAAAATAATTTTTTTTTCTATTTATTATAAAATGAATACTGAAAATAGTTGGATCTTTTATTATAAATAAATAAAAATTTAAAAAAAGATTAGAATGTTTTTTTATTGAATTTTTGAACCTAAATCTACATTTTTATCAGGAACTAATATTGATACCAATTTACCATCATCGGCAGCAAGTAACATTCCTTGACTTAATATACCCCTAATTTTTCTAGGTTTTAGATTAGTAAGTAATGTAATTTTTTTACTTTTAAGTTCTTCTATAGTATAATATTCTGCTAATCCCGCTACGATAGTTCTTTTCTCATATCCTAAATCTACGGAAAGTTTATATAGTTTGTCAGCATTTTCAATTTTCTCTACAGTCTCTATAATAGCGACCCTTATATCTAATTTTTGAAAATCCTCATAAGTGATATTGTTATCAATTTCTTTTTCTTTTTTAGATTCCATTTTTATTTCAATTTTAGGAAATAATACTTCCCTTTTATTTATTTTGTCTTTAAAATTAGGATTAAACTCTATATCATTAAAATTATATTCTTTATCTTTTCCGATTAATTCTAAAATCTTTTTCGAAATGGAAGGAATAAAAGGATTAAGATATATAGATATGATTCTCAATCCTTCTAATAAAACATATAATAATGTAGAATATTCTTTATTATTATTCTTTTTTAATTCCCATGGTTTTCTATCATTAATGAATTTATTTGTTAATTTAATAAATTCCCATACTCTATCTAATGCTTTATTAATCTGAAAATCATTAAAAAAACCTTTTAATTCCTCAATAAAATTAAATTCTTTTATGTATTCCTTATCTTCCAAACTCAATGAAAATAAGGGTGGATAATGCAAATCAAAATCTTTTTCGATAAAAGTTAATATTCTTAATACTAGATTTCCAAGATCATCCGCTAAAACATTATTGTAAATCTGGATCAAATCATTTTCAGAGAAAGAACCATCATCATAAGTAGGAATATTTTTCAATAGATAAAATCTAAATATAGTAACTCCATATTTTTCTAACAAAATTAAAGGATCTGAAACATTACCTATTGATTTACCTATTTTTAATCCCTCCACAGTAAGAAATCCATGAATAAATAATTTTTTTGGTAATTCCAGTCCCGCAGATAATAAAATAGCAGGCCAATAAATCGCGTGAAATTTAATAATGTCTTTACCTATTAAATGAATATCTGCTGGCCAAATTGATTTAAATTCCTTGGGAGAAAATTCATATCCTATGTTTGTAATATAATTCGAAAGTGCGTCTGCCCAAACATACATTACATGTTTATCATCTCCTGGAACAGGGATACCCCAAGGCATTTTTTCTTTTTGTCTCGAAAAACTAATATCATCTAATCCCTCTTTCAATATGTTTACGATTTCAGCTTTTCTTTTTTTTGGAATGATCTCTATCTCATCATTTTCATAAATTTTAATTAATTTATCGATATATTTACTAAGTCTAAAAAAGTAGTTATCTTCTTCTAAAGTGATAATCTCGCGATTGGGATGATTTGGACATTTATTTTCAATCAGTTCATTGTAGGTTTTATATTCTTCACATCCAATACAATATTGACCATTATATGTACCTTTATAGATATCTCCATTTTCAACTAGTGTTTTCCATAATTTTGAAGCCCCATCTTTATGAATTTTAGATGTAGTCCTCACATATTTATCAAAACTAATATTCAATAAATTGTAAAAGTCTATAAAAGCTTGATAATTCTCATTTAATAATTCAGTAACTTCAATTCCTTTTTCTTGTGCTGTATTTAAAATCTTCATTCCATGTTCATCTGCACCCGTCTGAAAAACTAGTCCTTCATCAAATAATCTATAAAATCTAGAGAGACAATCTGCTTGAATTATTTCTAAAGCATGACCCATATGAGGTTTTCCATTAAGGTAGGCTATAGCAGTTGTTATATAAAAAATTTTTTTATTTAATGAAATCAACTCTTTAACTGTAATTCCTATAATATTTATGGAAATCATATAATAAAAAACCTATTATTAAATAAAAGAGAGTATGAAGATTTAGATTCCTAATATATAAAAATTGGAAATATAAATTGAATTCATGATTATCAACTTTATATATCTTAAAGACCAATAAATATTTTTATATGTTTTTAAAGACACAATCTAGCTAGTAATGGAAAAAATTTATACAAATTTATATAATATTTGCGAAATTGGAGATGATTACCCTATCACTATTATGGGAATTATTAATTTAAGTCCAGAATCATTTTATCAAGGTTCGGTTTTTCAAAGTTCAGAGCAAATTAAAACTTCTGCAGATTCAATGATTAAAAATGGTGCTAAAATAATCGATCTAGGAGCAAGATCTACTGCTCCTTGGTCAAAAAAAATATCAGTAGAAGAAGAATTAAATAGATTAACTCCAGCAATGGAGACTCTATGTAAGGTAATACCAAATGAAATAATTATCTCTATTGATACACAATATAGCGATATAGCAGAATCTATGTTTAAAATTTCCCAAACATTTAAAAAAAAAATAATAATTAATGATGTAAGTTGTCTTACAACAGATAGAAAATTAGAAGATTTTATAATAGAAAACAATATTCCAATTATTTTAATGGCTTCTGAAAAAATTCCTGGTGATTTATGTACAATTGAAGAAATTATAAATCAATTTAATGTTACTACAAATAGGCTTAAATTAAAAGGATATGATTCGAGAAAAATTATTTTAGATCCAGGTATTGGCAAATGGATTGAAAAAAAAACCTTTTATTATGATCTTAAAATAATAGGTAATTTAGAAAAATTAAGAATATTTGATTTACCTATCTTAATTGCCTTATCAAGAAAGTCTTTTATTGCGTCTACTTTAGGTAAATATAAATCATTACCAGAAGAAAGATACAATGGCACCTTATCTGCTACGGCCATTGCAATTTATAATGGAGCTCATATTGTAAGAACTCATGATGTAAATAATCAATTAATTGAAATATCGAAGATTGCTCAAGGAATAAGAAAAAACAAATAAATTTTAAATTAAATCTAATAATTCATTTTTCCTTTATAGAAAGGATTTGTATGAATTTAATATATATAAATTCTAGTTTCTAAAGAATTTAAATAAGAAAAAATAATCTAAGATTTCAGATCTTTATTTATTCTTCTCTTTAATATGATAAAAAATTAACTAAGATTAATAAATCAGAAATGACTTATATTTATAGTAATTCGTAAAATATTAATTAAAATTCAATCACAATTGATCATTTTTACTTTTACAAATATATTTAGATAAGATTTATTATGTCTGATAAAAAAGCGAAATATGATGCAGCAGATATTAAAGTTTTAAAGGGTCTTGAGGGCGTAAGAAAAAGACCCGCAATGTATATTGGAGATACCGGTAAAAAGGGGCTTCATCATCTTATTTTAGAAGTTTTAGATAACAGTGTTGATGAGGCTATGGCAGGTTATGCAAATGAAATAAAAGTGATTTTCAATAATGACAATTCAGTATCTATTATGGATAATGGAAGAGGTATTCCAATTAAAGAACAATCTGAATTTAAAAGACCTGCTGTTGAGGTAATAATGGAGCATTTACATTCAGGAGGGAAATTTGATAATAAAAGCTATAAGATATCTGGGGGATTACATGGAGTAGGATTATCTGTTGTCAATGCATTAACAGAATGGTTAATTATAGAAATCAATAGAGATGGTTCATTCTATAAACAAAAATTTTCTCGAGGATTAAAAGTTAATGATCCAGAAATTACCGAATCAAACAATTCAAAATCAGGAACCAAAATAACATTTTATCCAGATAATGAAATTTTCGAATTCGATCCAAATCAAAATATTTTTACTTTTACTACTATTGCAAATCGCATGAGAGAACTAGCTTTTTTAACACCTCAAGCTAAATTTGAAATACTTGATAAGAAAACGGAAGAAAGAGAAAATTTTTTTTATCCAAATGGAATTAAAGCATTTATTAATTTTCTAAATAAAGAGAAAAATCCCTTACATGAAGAGATAATTACTTTTAATGGTACAATGAAAGACAAAAAGGGTGATGTAGAAGTTGAGGTTGCTATGCAATATAATCAAGGATATCAAGAAAATATATTAACCTATGCAAATACAATACACACAAGTGAAGGAGGAACATCTCTTACAGGATTCAAATCTGCACTTACTAGGGTATTTAATTCGTATATTGAGAAGGATATGGAAAAAAAATATAAGGAAGTTGTTCTTAGTGGTTCTGATACTAGAGAAGGTCTTTCTGCAATAATTTCAGTAAAATTACCAGACCCTCAATTCGAAAGTCAAACTAAAATAAAATTAGGAAATCCTGAAATTAGACAAATTGTTAGTCAAGTTGTAACTGATAAATTAACTCAATTTTTAGAAGAAAATCCAGAAATAGCTAAAAAGATTATTCAACAAGGAGAAATTTTAACTACCCAAGAATATAGAGATACTGAACAAGAAAAAAAGTTCAAACAAGTAATAGATTTTTTAGTTACAAATGCTATGGATCCTCAAACAGGAAATCCTCATACTGCAGAGAGAATCAAAAATGCATTAGAACAATCTCAGATTAACATAAAAAATGTTCCAATAGAGAATCAAATCAAAGAGATTATTGAAGGTATAAGCAAGATTATTCCTATAAAAATTGAGACCAAAAAAGTAAAAATAACCGTCCCTGCAATGCACACTGGAAAGGTCTATGGAATAGTAAACCAGTATAAAGAAG
>CAZBEU010000237.1:0-2469 GCA_964491005.1 uncultured archaeon
TTTATCTGAATGTTTTAAAAAAAGGATTTTTCATGGAAAATTGAATCGAAACTTCTAGTCTATCCCACTTTTGGGACCGTTACAGTCTCTTTTAATTATAATTTTTCTTCCTTTTTTTCAATAATCTCCATAATTCTTTAAAATACATCATCTAGAAAAACTATATGAAATTTTGATTTTAAAATTCGTTTAAATACATACGGAATTGGTATTAGAAATAAATCAAACATAGTTCCAAGTATTGGATATAGAATTATTACGAAAGTCAAATACCATTCATTGATTATTGCAAACCATACGTATATAATTATCACAGCACCTAAAATTTCCCATAATCCTCCGACTATCATAGCTAATAAAGGTTTGTTAATTTTCCAATTAATAATAGATATTAATAGTCCAGAAATTCCTGATGAAAAACTAATTGTGATTAAATATAATGCAAGTTCTTTACCAATTCCAAAAAGATATCCATAAAGCAATTCCCCTAATAATAAACCAATAATACAAATAAAAAGAGCATTTTTAGGTTTATATAAAATTCCAACAGAATAAACAAATATTGAACCAATGTTAATATGAATAATTAAATTATAGGAAAGAGGGGTGTTAAAGAAAAATGGTAATCTTAGAGTTGCCGTAGAAATTAATATTAAATTCAATAATATAATGATACTTAATATAAATTGCTGATAATTAAGTGGATTATTTGCATTATAAATATTCTCTTTATTACTTTTCATATTTCTCCTCTTTTTTTATTGATTTAACTTTATTTATTTTCTTTCGAATTGAATAAATCCAAAGAATAACTAACCCTAATACAATCATTAGAGTAATTGAGTAGGTAAAAATAAGATTCATATCAATAGGTGCATTAGAATTATTTATTACATATGAATATATATCATAAGAATGAAATCCTTTTGATAGTTCTTCATAAAGATTTAATTCAGCATAGTGATCAAAATCTGCATATTGATAAATGTAGATTGTCCCTGTTTTTGGTTTCATTATTGTGGAATAAGTGGTACCCCAAGAATTTCTCTGAGCTGTTGCATTTAATACAGAAGCACAAGAAGATACTGAAAGATTTACCATACTATTTAACATTTCATTTGCTACATCATATCTATAAGTAGATTTTATTCCATGGAGAAGATTAAAATTTGTTGAGACTAAATAATCTCCTGATTTTAATGTATAATTGATATTTCCGTTAGGATCAATCCCCAAAACAATAGCATTTCCATATCTATCTGCTATATGGGTTTGACTTGGATATGACTCCATTTGAATAAAGTTATACATAGAATTCTTAATCCATTCAATTACTTCATTTACATCAGCACATTCCTCTAATAGCCGTGTAAATAAATTATTTTGAAGATAATCAGTTTTATTTTCATCTCTTTTAACAGGTGTCTTTGATACACTGTTTTCATCCGCACATAATCCTTGATCATTCATTCCACTTAGCGGACTAAAAGTGTTATAAATTGTAAATCCAAATAAGACCTTACCATATTTTCCATTCGAAGCAGGAATAAAATACATTCGCATATGGTTTGGAAAGAAATCTTCATTTGAACAAAAAAATACTTCTGTATCATTACTTACAGTAAATATTGTACAATTTTGTGGTACTATTGTATTATATTTGCTATTAATTGTAATATAGTTATTTATATAAAATACAGGAAGTATTAGTATAACAACAATTAAACCAAATTTTATTTTTTTTTTCATATAGTTTTAGATATATAATTTAATTCTTAAATGATATAGAGACCAATCTTTATCACACTTGTTGAAACAACATATAATAAAAAGATCTTAAATAAGATAAAAACCACTTTTTCCAAAATAATAATTTTATATATTATAGATAAATTATATAAAGGAATATCAATAGGATTCTATAAGTATCTCAGCCTTCTTACTCTTGTTAATTCTACATATTAATTAAAAAAACTTGTTATATTAATTCATTTTATATTTAGATAATAATTAATTAATCGTGGATAGAAAAGGTTTTAAAATTGAACCTAATGTGAATTGAAAATCCAAAAGAAGATTATTTTGATTTAGATGAAAATAATTTGTTTGAATCGGGATATACAGAATCATTGTAATTTAATACTTATTGAATACCCATCTTTTTATATTTATATCAATATTTTAAATCTAATATTCTTCCTACTGTTTTGCTAATTCCTTAATTTCCATTACTTTAAAATTTTTCTCTAATTCTATAACCTTTTTTAGCAACATTAGAAACTATTAATTCTGTTTTAATATTTTTATTTTTTAAATTATTTAATTAAAAATGAAAACAACCAACTAAAATCTGAAAGAGTATTAAAGAGTTCTGAAAAAAAAAAAACTAAAAGGATTTTTGGTGAGATCGAAGGGATTTATGAAGGATATGAGTTTAATAACCGTAATGAGTTAATTAAAACAGGTATT
>CAZBEU010000238.1:0-3931 GCA_964491005.1 uncultured archaeon
TCCCAGCATGCTAGCCACTTGTCCAATTGATAGAAATAATGCATTCATGTGGATACTGTGTAGTTTATCATGAAAAACCACGAGATTTTGTTGTAATGTCCAAGTTTGTTCAAATATTTTTCAACTAGTGCTAACTGTCAATTTCTTGCATAAATCGTTGTACATAGCTATGAGCCATAGTTCCAACAGAACTTATACCCAATTCAAAATCCGCAATAACATTGCTTGTTGCATCAAAACCGGATATATAACTTGCTCTTGCAGCATATATACCTGCAAGTAAGCTATGAGCTCTTCTTGTTCCAAATTCAAATAATATTTTATTTTTTGAAATATTTTTTATACGAGATGCTTTTGAAGCAATCATTGTTTGAAAATTAATAGTACTTAAGAGATATGTTTCAACCAATTGAGCATGTATAATTGGTCCATGAACTCTAATAATGGGTTCATTAGGAAAGAAAAAGTCTCCCTCCTTTATTGAAAAAATATCAAGTTTAAATTTAAAATTAGGTAAATATTCTTCAAAAAAACTTGAATCAATTCTTTGAAATATATCTTTTTTTTTCAAAAACGAAATTATCTCATCTGTAAATTTGGCATTTTGTATAAAATGAATTATTTGTTCTAAACCTGCAAAAATTAAATAATTTCGATTATCAGGAAATTTTCTTACATAATATTCAAAAACGGCTATATCATCCTTTTCTTTAATATTATTTTCTAGATTATATTGATAATATGCTGCACTCATCGTCAGCTCATATAAATCGAGTCCTAACATTAAATTCTTGTCTGTTATAAAACCAGACTTTAGTGTTTTATTTTCCACTATTATCACATTTTTTGAATCTTTCTTATATTCTTCACAATTATTCCAAGTAAATTATCTTTACTAAGTTTTCCATTAAATGATATTTTCTCACCTAAAGCTAGAGTTTGTTCCTTTTGCAAACTCTCACTAACCCTTATTGTTAATTTTTTTATATGTAACAAATCTTCTTTCTTAAAATCACTTTTTTTTTTTAATTTATGACCCAATTTCACATTATCCAATATAATAGAATAGTAAGTTGTTATATTTCCTTGAAAATCTGATTGTTTCTCTTCAATTTCAGTAACTGTACCCTCATATACTGTAATACTTTCATTAATAAATCCCATTAAAATAGAATCTGCTGAACTCTCATCAATAATTTTTATTTCTTTATCATTTATATCTCCATTCTTTCCTATTGAATATTCTTTTATTGCAATAGTTTTTATATTTTTTTCAAAATCTTCTGGTAAATTTGTTAGAGTCCAATTTTTAATACTAAAAAACCCTTTTTTTAAAGATATGATAAAGCATACCCAAAAATGACCGCAAAAACCCATATTACCTCCAATATTACAATCACAATCTCTTTCTGGATTTTCAATGTTACTTTCATTAATTAATATAAAAGCATTAGTCTCCCAATTAAATCCTCTAAATGAAACCTCAACCTCTTTTAACTTTTTATTTATGTTTATAGAAGAAATATTTTCTCTATCCTTTCCATTAATTTTATTTAAAGCTAGTTTTATACCATTTTGTATAATTAATATTTCCTTATTTTTTATGAGTTCTCTCATTTCTTCTTCTGATTGAGAATCTAAAATAAATTCAATTATTTTTTCTTTTGTTAATTTAGAATATCCCTTGATATCATATTCCCTACAAATTTCTTTTAAATCTTTTACATTTAGAGAAGGTAAAAGATATTTTAAATATGTTCTATCATCAATCTTTCTATCCATTATATTCACTTTAAAAATTAAAAATCAAATGCTATAAAATATCTTTATGCATTATCAAATAAATTATATAATCTTTCTATTTTATTTTATAATCAATCTTTTACAAAATATTACTTGCAATAAATATTGATAATTATTTGAATTTTGAAAATAAAATACCAAATTGACTACATAATAATTCCTATTGAAGAATACGAGAGCTAATATTAATTTATTTGGTAAAACATATAAGTTTATATTATTAAATTCTTCTTTATAACTCAGCGATAAAAAAATTTAATTTTTATTAAGAATTAATATAAATACTAAGGTTAAAAAATATAAAAAATAATGCCAGAAAAAGAGTTTATTTGGACTATTAAATTGGATTGGTTTAATGTTTTAAGAAAAATTGGTTTAAATTCAATAAATGAGATTCCTGAATATAAAAGAATTAAAGCTATTAAAAATATTACTAAAATTCATGGAACTGAAAGTCTTTTATCTCTTGAACCCAATAACTTAGAACAAATAGTAGCTGATGAATTAACAGAGCTAATGAAAAAAGAATTAACCATTAAAAAGAAAAAAGAAGAAAAAATTCAAGACCAAGTTAATAATAATCTTATTCCTATTAAAGATGGTGGAATCATTCGAATAAATCTAAATGATTTAAAAGATTTGAAAGATTTAAATTTAGATGGAAATCCAGAAGATATCATCAAACAATTCTATAAAAAATTTGTTGATAATAAAGATGATGATGATGATAAAGAGGATAAAGACAAAATAAATGAAGATAATACCGGATATTATATTTAATATAATTCTCTTTCTTTTGATTGTGTTTTCTTTATTTAAATTAAATGATTTAGATTATGACTAAAATAAAAATCTCTTAATTTTAACAAATAAAAATTGTTTTTTCAAAATTAAATTCTATTTATAAAATATTTTACAAAAAAAAAAAGACTATTAGGTTCTATTTTTTCTTTTTTTCTTCTATTCTTTTTATAATGACTGTATCTGCATGAATCTTACAATTCTTTAGAATAATCTTAAAACCACCAAATCCTCCTGATCCTGGGATTGTCATTGTTTGAGTCCCAACGGGAATCATAGCATCTTTCTCTTCATATTCTTCTATTTCCTCTTCTTCTTCTGTCCAGGTTTTGATAATTGGATGATTCTTTTCTTTTAACCATTCTTTTAGATTATTGATATCGTTAATTTCTTTTTCGGTAGCTATTTTATCAATTATATCCTTAGGTAAATATTCCGTTAATCTTTCTTTTAGTCCACTATTCATCCATACAACAAGATCAATACCTCTATCGAGACCTAATTGCTTGGCATCATACTGTTGAAATTTTGGGCTTGATATGTATTGAAGACTTATCCCATTAAACCCTGCCATTTGTTTTCCTCCTCCCGTAGTGTTTGCCATAGCTGAAAAGGAAAGGCCATTTATTGCAAGAGCCCCAGCGTTTCGATCAATAATACCATGTCCATTAACTTCCGGAATAAAAAAGTCTATTGCTTCAAAACATCCACATGAGGTATGAGGATATTCCATACCTGAATATAAATAGATTCTTTCAATTTCTCCTAAAGATCTTTTTCTCATTGTCTCATTAATTCCAACATATTCACCCGCTATTTCATTTTTACATTCTTGTGGTGGAATTTCAAAAAGAGGACCTTTTGGATCTACTTTTGCTGCAGCTCTTGCATCAAACCAATTTATAGAGCCACATAAACTTGTTCTGTCTGGTGTAATACAACAAACATGAGTGGGTGCAAAACTTTGACATAGAACACATCCATAAAACATATCTACATCACTATCATGAAGGCCTCGTGCTCTTTCATCTCGATTATTATAGGCTTCTAATGCTCCTTTATATGGTTTTTCAATTGCTTTAGGGTCTGTATAAAAGGTTACTTGACACTTTTCAATGATTGGTAATTCCGCTTTAAATAATCGAACTAAAATCGTTCCCATCATATTAAATGAATTAAAACCTTTTCCAATAGCAGTCTTTGATATTCGCATCCAGTTCGTATATCTTTGATTTAAATGCATTACTCCATTTATGAAATTTGTAAATTCATGAATTCTCCTCTCAAAAACAGCTTCTAAATCTTCTTCTAATTGCTTTCCTGCGAC
>CAZBEU010000239.1:0-10302 GCA_964491005.1 uncultured archaeon
ATACCGATACACAAGTAAAATTATTCTTTAAAGCCGACGATGGTGCTTCTGTTAAGAATAAACCAATTTCTCTCAAAAAAGAAGATGGTGTCTGGAGAGTGTCCAGTATCACTCCTTAAAATATATTATTAGAAATCAATCAGTACAGATTCTAACTCCTTTCTTTTTTTTATTTATTGCGATTTTAGTTGCTATAGAAAATATTCCTGTTTGAATAATAAGTAAATATGACAACAAATTATCTATTCCTATCCCCCTATTGTTTCCATATCCAATATACACAGAATTAATATCAATTGATTGATTATTCCATGTCCAAATATAACTCGTATAATTTGCATGATCTATAATCTCCATATTTTCATTATCAGTAAAATAGTCAGGTTGTATTCCATAAATTTGATATTCAATTCTTTCAAATGATATTTCATTCCAAGAATCAGCAGTATATAACCAATAATATAACTCATTATGTTTAGCTGATAAATATAATTTTTGATATTGTATGTAATAACATAATTTAAATGTATTATTTTCAGGTAAAGTAATGTTACTCTGTAAAATCAGAGAAAAATAAGTTCCTGAAAGATATTGATCATATTCTGGATAATCCCATCTACTTTTAATCTCATAATCGAGGGCTTGAAGGGGATTATCTGAAAAAACGGAAATCCAATCACACCACGTGTTATCTGGAAAAGGTGCTAATATTGTAGCTTCTAATAATGAATTTGGATTATATATTGTATAATTAGCAAAAATTGTTAGATTAAAAAGATTTTTATCAAAAGAATATATTTTGTATATGATAGTTGCATTCGTTAAAGTACAATTATTATTTGTTATTGAAAAGGCCCCTGTTGATCCAGTTGAATCATAATTAGGCATAACAGGATTTGCTGATATATTATTCACTCTGCTAAAAGCAAAAATAAAAATTAAAATCATTCCCAAAGTAAATATTTTTTTTTTAAAAATCAACATTTTCACCTATAAAATATATTTTTTATTAAATTATCAATATTATGTTAATAAATTACAATGTATCAATCACATTTATTAATCTTTCGATTTTTTCTTAATAAAAAAATTTAATGTTTAGCAATAACTAGTTGGAATTAAGATTATTTAGGACTTAACTACTTATTTAACAAATATAAAAATAAAGAATACTATGATGGGTTCAAAAGAAATATGGAATAATGCCTCTTGGGCATTAAACGCTAGAAAACTAATAAATACTATTGAAGAATTTCCTAAAAGAGCAAATTTAATTATTTTAATACGACACTCTCAAAGAGGAGATACAAGAGATATTAAAAAAATGATTAAAATGAGATTAACGTCTAATGGTATAGAAATTGCATATAAATTTGGAAGTATTTTACCAAAAAATAGATTTATTAGACTATATCATAGTATTTCTCCTCGTTGTAAAGAAACAGTAGAGGCAATAGTGGATGGATATAAAGAAAAAAGTAATAATTTTGAGATTATGGGTACATTTAAACCATTATATGATATAGGTGCTAGTGGAGAATTTATTATAAGTGAGACTTTTAATTCATCAATTATCCATTTTTTGACAAAATGGGTTGTTGGTTATTATTCCCCAGAACAAATACAACCCTTTGATGAATATTGTAAAGAAGCTGCTAAAACGATATGGAATGATATAAATAATGTAGATCAAAAAAGGATAGATATTCATATTACTCATGATATTCTTCTTTTAGCTCTTCGAATGGGGTGGTTTGGTATTCCTCCTGAAAAAGATTGGCCATTATTTTTAAATGGATTTATATTTACAATTTATAAAAATAAAATATGGCTATATTTTTCTGATGAAATTCAAACTTTAGATATTCCTTATTGGTGGAAAAATTCCAAATAATTTAAAAAAAAAGAAGATATTATAATTTCTCATTATGTAATTACATATAAAAAGCACTAACAATAGCAATTCCTGCGCAAATAGCACTTAAATAAAATCCAATTGATAAACCCCATGAAAAATCTCCAAGAGATCCCCAAAAGACAAGATTATCGCTTCCTGATAAAAAATCAATTAAAACATTGAGATCTTCCCAATCATCATTTGTACTCAAACCTACACAAAAGAGAATTAATCCACATAATATAATAAATCCCGATAATATTGATATGCCTTTATTTTCTTTTATTGCTCCTAATGAAATAAATATTGCCCCAATTAATACCATTAGTCCGGATAAAAGAATTAAATAATCTCCCAAAAATTCAGATTCTCCGTTAGTCGATGTAAAAAAACCAAATGCATTTAAATCATATTCCCACGTAATAATACCACTTTTATAAGTAAGATTCCACCATCCCATATCTGGAATTATTACTCCTAATATAATGACTATTATAATTATAAAACCTGCTAATATAACTATATTCTTATAAGTATTTTTTCTCGCCATACTGCTTTCCCGCTAAAGTTAGTTTTAAGACTCTAAAAGAATAGTTAATTTAAATAATTTTAGAATAAAGTTTAAACTCTTTTTATGAATTCATTGAGTTCTCTATATTAAAAAAAAAGAGAATAAAGAATTAGTCATTTTTTATTTCGTTATGGATTTTCTTCAAGATGGGCATTTTTTTTGGTTCAATTAATTTTTCTTTGTAGAAAAAATAAGACTCAAAATTATCAACTTCTAAATATTGCTTTCTTTTAAAAATTCCTACTTTATCAAATCCTAATGATTCATGAAATTCTCTTGAAGCTTTATTTAAATATGGTTCTTTAGCTACGAAAGCCATAAAATTTCTATCGGGGTATTTCTTAAATAATGTTCGATAAATAAATTTTCCAATTCCTTTCCTTGATGATTCTTTCTTAATAGCTAATTGACTAATATAAATATATTGAAATCTTTCAAAATCTTTTTTGTTATTTTTATCAATCCAATTCCATTTAACATCTTTCAATATATCATCTTCAATATGATCGTCAATTTTAACATAACCTAGAAATTCTTTATCTTCTCCTTTTGCTACAAAAAACTTTTTATGATCACAGCGTATTATTTCTAATAATTCATCATAATCTAATTTGCCTAATAAGAATCCCACTTTATTATTGTATTGCCTTAAATACGACTCATTTATTTCAATAATATCTTTTATGTCTTCAATCTCGGCTGGGAAAAAATAAAATTTTTCACCTCTTATATGGTTGAATCCCACTTTCCTTACTATTAAAAATGCGATAAGTACACTAAAAGCTTGAATCCATTTATTTAACTCTGCAAAATCTTTTATCAAAATTTGATTTTCTAAAAAGAAACAGAAAATAAATGAGGCGACATATATCGATATACAAATTAATTTCTCAAGGAGATAGATTACAGGTCTTATAGAAAAATCTCCTTCCTGACGTGTTTCGTAAATAAAATTCGAAACCCATATAAAATCACATATCCCTAATACAAAAAAAGCAATAGCTAAATAAAGAAGGTTACTATAGAAAACATAAAAAATTTCCATTACAAATAAAATCATAAAATCAATGATTAATTCTCGTTTTGTACTATATACTTCTGTTGATATGTATTCTGCCCAATCCCACCAATATGTTAAAATCACATAGGTTATGATAAAAATTGTAAATATTTGAAGTGCGGAACTTGGTTCAAATGCTTCTTGGAATAAAATGCTTGCAATACCCAAACCAATAATAACACCGTACATTTCATCTACAAACTGTCCAATAAATTTATTTTTCTTTGCCATCTAAATTCCTTTAATGTGTGATGAGTTATATTTCAAATATATATCCTTAATAATAATCATCTTTTTTATTATTATTCAATTACCAGAATCTGAAAATTATTTAAGAATAATCTTCTTTAATTTCATAAGATTTTCTATAAGAAAATAACTATAAGAAATTATAGAATACGTAAAAATAATGAATTTAAAAATAATCCTTAAAGATGGATCAGAATTTGAATTGTCTGTTGGAAAAATAAAGTTTGTTTCACTGGATGCTAATCTCTTAAAAATTAATTTAAGGGATGAGGATATTATAATAGAGACGCATCAAATACAATCTTTCACTACAAAACAATTCAAAACAAGGACTATACTAATGACAGGTGCAGCTGTTTATGCAAATACTTTAGTAACAATCCTTACTAACCTTTTACAAAAAAACAATAGATAAATTACCTTTTTTCAAATTATCTTTTTTTTACTAAATAAAGGAGAAAAGAAAAAAAATAAAAATAGAGTTATTCTATACCTATTCTGGCTGTAAATTTGACTATTAAGAATATTACAAAAGCTACGATTACGAAAGTTATTAGATCTCCTATAAAAGCTCCATATCTAAATGGACCTAATGCTAATGATTCCCAATTTAAATCTTCTGGTAAAAAAATCTCAACAATAGGCATTATCAAATTATCAACAAGTGATTTTATAAGTGCTCCAAGATAAATACCCATGATAAAAGCAACTGCTAATCCCATTACTTTATATTTTTTTATAAAATCTTTGAATTCATTTATTAAACCCTTCCTTTCTTCTTGAGGTGGCGGAGTTGGTGCGAGTAATTCTCTAATTTTTATCAATTCTTCTAACATTTCATTTTCTTTAGACATATATTAAACCTTTTCGATTCTTCCATTATATTTAAAATTTTATAAGAACTAATTTTTCAGATTTTATTTAAACTTTCCATCTTTAAATTATATGCTTTTAATTTCTGTTTCTGTTAATTCTCCTTCTTAAGAGGATACTAAGTTAATTAAATTCAATTTAATTACATTGATTAACTAAAAAAAAAAATAATTTAGCAATGAAGTATCTTGAATAAATTAATAATTTCTTTTCCTTCAATAAAAAGATTGAATAAGAAATGATTTTTTAATATTTTAAAAAGGAGTGGAATAATTATAACGATAGATACAAATACTATTGATCTTGGAGATAACTCTATTACCTATAAAATTATTAGAACAAATAGAAAAACAGTAGGTATTTGCGTGAAACCTAATGGCTTAGTTATAGTTAGAGTTCCTTACCAATTAGATTTAGAAAAAATAAATACAATTATTTATAAAAAAAGACAATGGATTACAAAGGTTCTTAGAAGAAATAAACAAATTATCCGCCCAGATCCTTTAAAAGATGAATTTATTAGTGGAAACACGTTTCTCCTAAAAAATAAATTGATTATGTTAAAAATTCATCCAGTAGAACAAAAATATCCTAAAATTTCTTTTTCATCAAGAGTTTTAAATATCTATATCAACAAGAATCTTTCTAAAAAAGAAAGATTTGAAAAAATAAAACAAATTCTTGTAAAATGGTATAAAAAAAAAGCTCTAGATGTAATAAAAAACCGTGTTGAAAAATATCTTAAGTATTTGGATGATAAACCAAAAGAAATTAAAGTTAGAGAATATAAAACCCGGTGGGGTACTTGTACAAGTGACAAAAGATTAATATTTAATTGGAAAATCATTATGGCTCCTGTCTATATAATCGATTATGTAATTATACATGAATTAGCTCATATTAAGATCCCTAATCATTCTTCTAAATTTTGGAAGTTTGTAGAATCAGTTTATCCCAAATATCAATCTTCAAAAGAATGGTTAAGAATTAATGGATTAACTTTAGATTTGAGAATTAAATGATTTTTTCCAAGACTTTATTATTGTATCTACTTAACATTCCTAAATAAAATTTATATTTTTTAAATTATTTAAATATGCAATCGATATATAGAATTATTAAAAGAATTAATTAAATGCCTGCCTTAGCACACTATGGAATTGGATTAGCAGCAAAAAGAATTAATATAAAAATACCTTTATGGGCTTTATTAATAGCTGCTTCATTTATGGATATAATGGCAATGTTAATACCTACACTTCCCCTCTGGGTAACTCATAGTTTATTGATGGCCATTATATACTCATCAATCGCTATATTACTAACAACTCTTATTACTTATTATTATAAATCTAAAAACAAACAAACAAATAGCAAAATTTCATTTAAAAAGAATTTTGGAATTGGATTAATAATTGGATTTTGTGTTTTAAGTCATTGGATATTGGATTTTATAGGATGGCCAATGGTTTTTATGCCAGATTATAATGGTGTTCCACTTTTATTTGATGATAATTATACAGTTGGACTTGGTTTGTATAGTACTTGGGCAGGTGCTATTGTAATGGATTTTGGTGTTTTTATTATTGGGTTTTTAATATATTTCTATACTCTGAAGAAAATCAAGAAAAATAAATTATAAAACACTAATAATCATTAGAATTAATAACTTCTCTTTCTTATAGTTGAATCCTTGATATTATTATCTGAAATAAAAGAGAGAAATACTTATTTAATCATTTATTTAAAATATTAAGAAGAAATTAAGTATTAAATACTAAATCAATAAATTGAGAATTATGGAAATTAAAAATGGCGATATAATTAAAGTCGAATATGTAGGAACTTTTGAAGATGGTACTATTTTTGATAGTACTAAAAATAATGGAAATATCCCTCTAAAGTTTGAGGTTGGAGCAGGAAAAATTATTCCTGGTTTTGATAAATCTGTTGTTGGAAAAAGCGTTGGAGAGGAATATAATATTAAATTACAACCTTTTGAATCATACGGAGAATATAAAGATGGATTACTTCAAACTATTCCAAAAGATAGTTTTCCAAAAGACCAAGAACCAAAAGAAGGTATGATGATAATGATAATGAATTCACATGGTCATCCTATTCCTGCTAGTATTAAAAAAGTTAAAAAAGAAACTTGTACAATTGATTTAAATCATCCAATGGCAGGGAAAATATTAAACTTTAAAATTAAAATTCTAGAAACAGGTTGTGAGCCTGATCCCGAGCATATTTGTGGTTGTGGTTCTGATCATGACCATTCTCATCATTAAAAATTAGATCTAATGATAAAAATACCTATCTACTTTCTATTTGAGATTTCTTTTTAATATTTCTAATTCATTCTACTTAAAATTAGATTGGAAATAAAAAATTTAGATAATAAATCCACGCCTTACAGTAAATTTTAATTATCCTTAAAAACAAATATAGAAATATAATCTTAAAGGTGAAAAAATGGTAGATTCAAAAATAAAATTTAAAATGAACAAGTATGATAGGCGCTTATTAGTGCGAAGAATTATACCATATCTTTTCATAAGTTGTGCCATCTAGACATTTTCATGTTATATTTTTGGTTTTTTAGTAGAATATGAATATATTTTTACAATAATATCAATTCCTACTTTTTATGCCCTTGGAATAGTCTTTCCAATAATATTATTCATTCCCGCTATATATCTCTCTTTAAAGGGACATAATTCTTCTGCTTTTATTTTATATCTAGGGTTATCATTTGCTTCAGGTATTGTCCCAACATTATTATTATATGTTATGAGATTCTCTGGATTTCTTTATATTCTATTCTGTGTGGGTATAATTCCTTTTACAGTTATTTTTTTATTAACAGGTATTTTAGGAAGATATTACTATTCTAAAAATACTCGTATATTACAAATTATACTCTCTTTTATCATGAATGCTGGATCTGTAGTTTTATTTAATATCTTCTTTAAACTGGAGGATAATATTTATTATTTAATAGCCTCTGGTTTAATCTCATTTTACATACTTATTTTAATTACGATATATAGTGCTAAAGTTAGCGGAGATTACAAAAGAAACTCATAGATGCTATTTTTAATGCGTGTATCGCTTATTTTCTTATTATCTTTAGTATTAATAGGAATCAATAGAGGAACTATTGCATTATTAATTCTAGCTGCACAAGAAGACATCGATCTTAATATAGGCGGTGGTGGTGGTCTTGGCTTTAGTGGATTAAGAAAAAAAAAGAAAGATCGGGATTTATATATAAACTTTTTTATTATGTACCCGTTGCCCCAGTAACTGCTCTTGGAGTTGCTGCTAGTAGTTCACATATAGTATCAAAGAAAAATAGTCAACAACTAGCAAAAAAAAATCAATTACCTCCCAATGATTCTCCTCAGAATATAGACAATGTTATAGAAAAATAAATAACAAAATTTTGCTCATATTGCGGTTTTGAGAATAAAATCAATAGTAGGTTTTGTGGTTATTGCGGATTTAAAATTTAATCTATTTTCTTTTTTTTAAACTAAACTATCGATTTTTAATATGCATAATCAAGAAATAAAATATATTATCAAATAAATTCTGGAATAATTTCATTACTAATTATTTTTGAAACATCCCAATAAGTAAAGGGCGAATTCTTACTAGAAGCACCATTCACCACTTCAAAAACAAAATATTGAGTTCCGGCTTCAATAAATTTTTGGATTTTTTTAATAATTTCTTCTTTAGTTCCAATCAAAACGCTTTCTCGTATAATTTCATTTGGAATATCTTCAAGAATGGGTTTTAATTTTCCAAAATCAAATCTTTTAATATCCTCTCGATCAATTTTAAGCAGACTCATCTCATTATTGTCATATCCCGTTGTATTATAAAAAATATCATCAAATTGGTTTTTCCAGAGTCCTAATTCCTTTATAAATTGAGGTTGGGTCATTAGACTATATTTCGTCATTTCTATCTGTTCCCTTATTTTAGATTCATCATCATTAATATATATTCTTAAAAAGGCTCCAAATATAAATTTGGAAAAATCACGTTCTTTTCTTTCTATTATTTTGAGTATTTTATCTTTTCCTGATTTATAGACCTTTGGAAATAATCCCAATGGAATCCAACCATCACCTAATTCCGCTGTCATTTCTATTGTTTTAGGTCCATTTGCGGCAACCCATATAGGTATTTCTTTTATTGGTTTTGGTAGTAAAACAGCTTTATTAATTTGAAAATACTTGCCTTTATATGTTACTCTTTTACCTTTTGACCAAAATAGTTTCATTATTTCTATTGATTCTCTCATTTTGGTAAGGGCATGATCTGAATTTATATTATATGCTTTTAGATTCATTCCCTCCCCAGCACCTATACCTAAAATAAATTTGGAATCAGTTATATGATTAATTGTTGTAGCAATCTGAGCTAATACAGCAGGATGAAGCCTATGAGGATCAGTTACAGATGATCCTAAAACTTTTCCCTTAGCTATTTCAGCAAAAGATCCAAACATTGGCCATAAGCTTAAAAAATCGTCAATAGCTCCCCCAGGAATTCCGCTCAAATGATCTGGTAACCAAATGGAATCCCAATTCTCCTTATATGCTTGTCCAACTTTCTTTCTTACAAAATCATAAGAATTTGAATAAAATAATTGGGTTCCAAACTTAATTCCTTCCATGAATCAGATAAACATATCGTGTATAATTAAAGTTATCGATTAACCTTACAATTATTTATAAAAATATGGTAATTAATACAAAAATCACCTATTTCTATTTATTTTAATAAAAATTTATATTTGGAATTAAATATCTTCTGGGAGATATACAATAAAATTGCTACCTTCTAAATAATTTTCCGGAATCTTATCTTCAACTTTTATATATCCTTTATAATACGATAAAACTCTTTTTATTAGAGATAATCCGAATCCCATACCATTAGAACGATCTCTTACAAATTTAGTTTCTTGAAAAATCTTTTCTTTTTGTTCATCTGGAATTCCTATTCCATTATCCTTAAACTCTATTTTTAAATATGTTATTTTATTTATTTTTTCTTTTGAAATATTAATATCAATCTCTATTTGATCATTCTTATTATGTTTCACAGCATTATACAATACATTTTCGAATACATTCATCAATAAATCATTAGCCTTTACATAAATTTTATCATCGATATGTGGCAATTCAATCTTAATCCTTTTATCTAATAAATTATTTTTGATAAAATTAGTTGAGTCATATAAAAGATTTTGTATATCAATTGAATTGAGAATAGGAGCAAATTTTAATTTTGTAAAACTAACCATATTTGATATAAGCATTTTCGCCTTGATATCTTGTTTTAATATCATTTCAATTAGTTCATCATTTTTGATATTAATATTTTTACCCATTGAAAATTGATGAAGATATGTAACTGATGTATGAATCACTTGAAAAATATTAGATAAATCATGAACAAATATATTATTAAGTACTTCTAATTGTTCATAAGTATCATTAAGATTTTCCTGTGTTGATTTTAATCTATTTATGTAATATTGAAGAATAACACAATTAATTAGAATAATCGTCATAAATAAAACGCGAGGAATTAATTCAGCACTACTTAAATATAGAATATGTTCGA
>CAZBEU010000240.1:0-15810 GCA_964491005.1 uncultured archaeon
TCCGAATGAAGATAATATAATATCAAGTATTGAAGATTTCAGGGATTTAGAATTATTGACAATTAAAGTGGAGGATCAATTAAATCAGTTTCTTCTGGCAATTAATCTAAAAGCAGAATTAAAAATAAAATTAGAAACAAAAGAATTCTTTATACAAATATCATTTATCCGAAATAATAAAGAAATAGTAAAATTTGAGGATTTAACGACACCAGAAAAAGTCTTTTTTGTGATGATGCTCTATATTTCTATAAAAATCATTCTAAAATTTAAGAATATTATTTTTTCAAATCTATTTATTCATCAAAATTATAATAAAAGAGGATCTCTATTTAGGACAATAGAAAAAATAATCCCGATATTTAAAACCAACAAACAATTAGCAGATAAAAATCTTATTTTTATTATATCCAATTTTGAGATGAATAAATCAATTAATAATGTTAAATTAATAAAAATTTAAAAATTAGGTATTATATAAAATGTCAAGTGAAATAAATCAACAAGATATTACGAAAATAACCAAAATAATTTTAACCAATAAGCAAAAGATAATTCGAGAAGACGATTTGCAGAATTTAGTTGATAGTTCATATGATTTCAATGAAGTAATTAATATTATATATGCTAATCTAAAAGAAGTAGGATTTGAACTTATAACAACTACCTTTTTGGATCAGAAATATTATATTTTAACATCGGATGGAAAAGATGATAATATCACCCCAATTCAATATGGTATTTTAGCTATTTTATTTGCATTAAGTAAAGAAATTGATGAAAATCTAAAATTGAATGATATTAAAGATATATTCTTACAAGTTTGGGATTCCGATGTAAAGTATTTAATAGAAAATGATTATCTACGAAAACTATCAATAGATAATTTAGAAATTATTAAAATAACTCCTTTAGGTAAAGCACTATTAAAAAATATACATAAAGACCTCCAATTAAAAAATCTTATAGATATTTTTAAAAAAGAATAAGGAGAATTAAAAAAGAAAACTCATTCTAAATCTAACTTAAATTGTTCAAAAATCTTTTTAACTCTTTCTGCGGATGGACCTTCACCTCTAACACCATTTTCATCGACTAGAATTTTACCGTTTAGTATTGAAATTAAATTTTGATCTTCTTTATAAGAAACATGCCCCTTAGAAAAAATAGTAGCTATTCTATCAGCTAAGGCTTCCATAGGAAAAGGTTCATCTTCTATAGTCATATAACTATAAAAAGAATTTTGTATCAAAATTGTGGGATATGGTTTGTTTCTATTATCTTTAACATTTGAAAGAATCAAGTTTGAATTTTCAGATATACCCTTTAATAATCCTACAAAATATTTTTCATTGTCAATATATACTTTTACAGTCTTATCAATTAATTTTTGTAATTCTGTATTATACTCTCTGCCAATAGACATGATATATCATTTTATTTTTTTTGTAACTATATAAAGAGTTATCAGCTAATGAATTTTTTCTTCTATTAGATTGGTTAAAAGTTCGTCTATATTTTTTTCTGTTTTAGTGCTTGTTATAAATATTTTTATATTTGGATTAATTTTTTTTGCGTCATCAATCATATTTTGAATATCTATATCCAAAATGTCTAAAAGGTCTATTTTATTTATTATCGCAATATTAGATATTTTAAAAAGAAGAGGATGTTTTTTAATTACCCATTCTCCTTCTGTTATTGATACTACAATAATTCTTTTATCTGCTCCCAATATAAAATCAGAAGGACAAATTAAATTACCTACATTTTCTATAAAAATATACTTATATCTATTTAAATTTACATGCTTAAGAACTTGGGAGATATGATACGCATTTAAAGCACACTCCCTCCCAGTATTAATTTGAATTGTCCTTACACCATATTTTTCAATTCTATTTGCATCTATTCTAGTAGCTATATCCCCATTTATCACTAAAATTCTTTTTTTTTTTGAAAGATGATTTATTATTGATTCTAATATTGAAGTTTTTCCTGCTCCTATAGCTCCTACTATTTCAAATGATTTTATTTTTTTTTCATTTAAAAGTCTATTGTTATGAGCAGCAAGAGTATCATTATTTTTAATTAAATCTTGATTTAATTCGATAATCCGAGAGATTTTTCCCTTTTTTGACATGATCTATAATAAAATATTCTTAAAACTATTTTTTAAAAATTTAGAAGATTAGAATAAAGTGTATAATTATGTATCATTGAAAATAATTATCTTATTTTTCTAAATTTATATTTAAAGATTAGATATGATCCCAACAATCCACCTAACTCAGGAAGATAAGCAACTATATAATACAATTCAATAAATATCATAAATAATCCTGGAAGAAGAATTAGAAAGACTAATAGTAATAACATAATCTTCCCTTTCATTCTTACAGGGATAAACATAATTAACATTGTCATTTCAGAATTCATACTAAAGAAAATCAGAAATGATATTATTCCTATAATCCCTCCAAATGCAAGCCCAATAGGGATTATTGGTAAGTCTGGAGTAGTGAGATAAAAAGGAAGCCAAAGCAAAAGATATATTAATCCTGAAAAAAAAGCAGATATTAGATATAATTTTAGTAAAAAAATACCTCCAAATCGCATCTCAATAATTCTAAGAGTGTTATAAAAAATCAATATAAAGAAAAATAAGATGAATATCCCTAAAAAATCTCCTGTGTAATAAATAAAGGGCGAACTAAAAAAAGTCCAGATATAATAATTTAAAAAACTTAATGAACTAAGACAAAGTGTTAGTGTAAAATCAACACGAATGATAGCCATAATAGATAATATTAAAATACTTAAGATAAGATAGGTTGAAACATTTGAAGTAGGAGATTCTCTAATACGCCTCTCATAAATCTTACTAGCTCTTCTTTTCTTCTTTTCTTCTTTTTTTAAAAATTTGTTCATTTTCTTTTCTTCATTGGAAGCTGAATATTTTATTGATTTTTCATCAAAATCCTTTTTTCTTTTTTTTTGAGATATTGATGATGGTATATGTTTTATTTCAAATGTACAATTATGATTCTCTGGAAGTCTATGCTCCTTACAAAAAGTTCCTCCGCAATATTTACATTTAAACGGGAGATAACCCATTTCTTCATTACAATGATCGCAATATGGCACTTTTCTTACCTTTAATCTTGCTTTTATAATCAATTAGAAATATGTTATAAGTTTAAAAATTGAAACTATAATTTAAAATAACTCCTTAGTAATTAAAGTTATGATTGAAAATTATATATAGAAAAAAAGAACTTTTTCATAAAAGAAAAAAAGAGGATTTGTTGTTATTCTTAAATATAATAAGGATTAATATTGGGTGGTAGGTAGATACAAATATAATTTATAGAAATTAAAATTACCATTGTTATAACTAAAGAAAAATATACTTTCTTATTCCATTTAAATATATTTTCTCCATCTAATATTCCTATAGGAATTAAATTAAATAATCCCAACATAAAGTTTAAAGAAGCTGCTTGAGCTATAAAAAAATTTATAGGATAAATCGGAACCAAAAAGGATAGAATCAATAATATCGATCCATAGACCAAATTTACTGATGGCCCTGCTGATTTACATAACCCTGTTTTTCTATCAATTTTATCTAATCCTAAAACTACAACCGCACCTGGCAAAGCTAAAGAGGGTAATGCTTGAGATCCTGTTACCATAGAAGTAATTCCCATAATCAAACCAAACATTGTTATTATCATTCCAAATTTTAACAATCTAAACTTGGTCTGAAGACCAAAATGAACAGCAACTTGACGATGCCCTAATTCATGAAAAAAAAAAGCTGTTGTATAAAATCCTGCTAACATAAATACAATCCAACCATATCCTAAAGAGATCAACTGCGCTTGCTGTTCTGGTTGATAAAAATTAATTAAACCTATAATGTAGATTAATATACAACCAATTAGAAGGTGAATAAATTCCGATTGATAGGGAAATAATATTCCTTTAAATTCTATTCCTGAATTAGGATCAAATGCATTCTCAGGAATATTAGATTCTCTCCTATACCAAGTAAAACTTCCATCACTTCTAGCTTCTGTTGCATTTGCTGTTATATTTGAAGATCTTGAAGTTTGTTGTGAAAAATTATTAGGTGAAGTTATATTTGATATAGGATTAATTTGAGCATTATTCATTTCCAATGTTTCTTTTACAATATTACATTCATGATCTATTGATTCTTTATGCAGAAAACAATAAGATTGTCTGCAAGTACTGCAATAATATAGATTTTCAGACTCATTACCGCAATGATAACAATATGGCATATAATTAACAACTCTGACTTTTTTTGAAATTAATCATTACTAAATATAAAATTTTATCTATTAATAGATAAAAGTCATAAAAAACTAATATATATTATATTTATTGATTTAGAAAATGTTTAATTTCAAAAAAAGATATAATTCTCTAAGAATTATATAAGTTTAGAACTCTGTTATGACAAGTACACCCACATCTGTTAGAGATGGTCCATACTCTACGAACACACTTGTATCGAAAAAATTCTTAATTATTTATGTTATCAATATTTGGATAAGTTTTTATCTCCTTTTAATTGAGTTTATATTATTTTGGAAATTGAGTGAAGTAAATATGATTTTATTTTTTATATTTTTTCCAATAGAAATTCTATTTGGATACTATACTATTATTTTTTCTTCTTTCTTAATCTCAAAATTATTAATGATATTAATTAATTTACTTCATAAACCAAAAGAAGGGATTTTTAGAAGAGAAAAATCTGATAAAGATTATTATTATTGGAGTTTGCGTGCAGTTATAAAAAAATGGCCTATTTGGATTTTAACCTTTATTCCATCATCCTTATTAAACAATCTTTTTTTAACGTTATTTGGTGTAAAAACTTCTTTATCTAATAGTCTTAATCATGTCAATATTGATACTGAATTTATTGAGTTAGGAAGCAAAATCCATATCGGTAAAGGTGCTTTTATAAAATCAAGTTTGATTTTTAAAGATTATCTAATCATAAAAAAGATAATTATTGAAGATAATGTTAATATTGCCCCTCATTCATATATATCCCCCGGAACAATAATAAAGAATAATACTGTTATAAATACTCTTTCTGTAACAAAATTAGATCAATTATTAGAACCTAATTCGATTTATTCTGGATATCCTGCAGAAAAAATTGGAAGTAAGGAAAAAAACTCTCTCAATCAAATAAATATTGATCTAATCCTTAAAGAACAAAATATTAAGACAAATAATAAAATAGAATTGAAAAGAAAAGGGAAAATTCCTGAAAATAAGTTTATCAAAAAAATCCCAACTTATATTGGTATTTTTGCAATTGTATATTTTTGCTCTTATGCTTTTGTATTTTATGGCCTTTATCTTTATTTTACAAAAATTTTCTTCCCATTTGTTTTGCATTCTCCATCATATTCTACTTTAATATTTACCAATACTTCTATAATTATACTTGTATTTACACCTATAATTATTCTTGGATTTTATATTTTAAATATTCTCTTTATGGTTTTAATTACAAAAGCTCTTTATAATATCTTGAGTAAGATGATTAAACCAAAAGAAGGGATTTTTCATTGGTCAAAAAAAACGATAGATTATGATTTTTATTTTCTTAGATCATTTTTACTTCGATATGCTAAATGGAAGATTCAGAGAAGTCCCTATCCGTGGCTTATTAAACCTGTTTTTAATTTCATTGGAAGTTGTTCAATTGGAAAAGGGACTGTTATAGAAGATCCGTATCTATCAAAAGAATTTATAAATATTGGTGAAAATACATATATTGGCAAAATACTCCTTACTAATCAATTATGGGATACAGCCTTAACTATAAAAGGAGTAAAAGTTGGAGAAAATGTTGTTATTAATGATGGATGCTGTATAGCTCCGGGTAATAATATTGAAAAAAACGTTACTATTCTCCCTCTCTCAATAACTTCAAAATACGATTGTTTAGAAAATGGAGGAATTTATTATAATGCACCTATTAAATTAATAAACAATCAAGATGATTTAACTAAAATTTTAAATATAAATATAGACAATAACAATAAATTATAAATATTGATAAATATGGATAATTCTGAGATAATAATAACTGGAAATAATCTTAGAGAAAATAGGTTCTTTATTTTAAAATTTTTGATAATGTGGCCAGCAATATTATTCACAATCTGTACAATATTACCATTTATAGAAATAACTATTTTTTATTTTAATTTATTAACTATAATCCTTGTTCTTCCATTTGTAATGATAGTATATTTTATGGCATTCATTATATCAATGGTTTTTTTTTCTAAATTATATTTAATTCTATTTAATCTAATACAAAAGCCGAAAGAAGGATTTTTTAAAATATCTGTCTATAATAAAGATTATTATTTTTATTATCTCAGAAAAGTATTAAAAGAATTTGTCATAAAGATTTTTGATTATTTTCCTCTTCCTTGGTCAAAATTATTACCTTTAAAATTATTCAATATAAAAATTCCTAGCAGTGCAGGAGTACTGGATAGTTATATTGATTCTGAATTTATTGAATTTGGTGAAGAAGCTATATTAGGAGAAGGATCGATTATTATGAGTTCGATGATAATTTGTGATAAATTATTAGTAAAAAAAACAATTATCGAAGATCGAGTAACAATTGGAGCATTCAGTGTTGTAGCACCAGGTACTATAGCTGAAGAAGGGTCCATTTTGGGTATGGGTAGTTATACAAATATAAACCAGCGTCTTGAAAAAAATTGGATATATGTAGGACGACCTGCTAAGAAATTAAAAAAAATTATTGATGATTATAGTAGAAAAGAATAGGTATAGTAATATTAAAAACAAAATATTTGTTTAATAAATTATAAAGTTTTTTTAGCTATAAAGATCTGATCTAATTATTACTAAAGTTGATGTATGAGTGGATAAAAAAGTGTTTTGTAATACATGTGAACGCTATGTAGAATTAAAAAGGAAACAAATTGATCAAAAATATCATGAATTATGGTTTTTCTTTGTGTTTTTAACCTTTGGATTTGGTTATCTTATTTTTCTGATAGTTAAATATAGAAAAAGAAAGAACTCTTGTCCATATTGTGAGGATATATTTGATTTAGATAATATCCAAGAAGGTCCAATTGGTTGAATTTATAATTCTTTAATTTTCATTTTACTTTTACATCTTGAACATATGATATCTTTTTCTGAAAGAGTAGATTTTAATATAGTTTTTTGATAGTTACAGTTTGATTTTGGACATTTCAATAGGTATTTTTTTAAATTTCCTTTTTTTTTTAAATCCTCAGATTCAAATAGATCTTTCTTCTTATCTACTTTTTTTGGTATTTCTTTCTTTTTTTGTTTTGAATTAACCCATTTATCTAAACTCAATAACAAATCTCCTTCATTGTCAGAATTATAAAAATTGATCTCATTTTTTATTATAATATAGTAAAATATAATTATTCCTATAATCCTTAGTATTTTCTATTTTTTATATAATATCTATTTTAATAATGAAATTAGCATAAAAAAAAAAGATTAAAAAAAAACCGAAAAGATATAGTTTAAAAAACCTGTTCTTTTCCTGCAATTAAACGTTCTCTTAGATTAATAATATTTTCCTTGCTTAATTTTTCCTCGGCCACTTCGGTAGCTATTTTCTGTATACTTGAGAAATTAACATTATCAGAAGGTATTAAACTGATAGATGTAACCCAAGGATCGGTAATTGGACGACCAATTTGAGATAATAATTTAACATGGGCTTCTAAAATATCTCCATTTCCCCTTGTGTAAATTTCCCGAGCAATATTAGTACTTAAAATGTTGTAGATTTTTCCAACATGATTTATTGGATTTTTTCCACATACTGCTTCTAAACTCATAGTACGACAGGGAGTAATCAAACCATTACTGCGGTTTCCTCTTCCAACTTGGCCATCATCTCCAGCTTCAGCACTAGTACCTGTGATAGTAAGGAAAACAATATCTTTTTCAATTACATCTCCAACATTAATAGCACAAGAACAATTTTTCTTTGGAATGATCTTGGTAGCTAAATCTAATACCGCATCTTTCATTTGTTCAATATAGTTAACATATTCACTTCTGTCTTTAATATATTTACTAACCATTGCACCACATATTGTGATATCAACATCTTTATCGACTCTTTGTACCATAACCTTGATATCTTCTCCTGATGCAGGACATTTACTTTTAAACTGATCTGAATTAAGCATTCTTTCAGTTTCTAATGCTATTTTTTCAACATCAGAATAAGGTGCAAAACCAACACCAAAACTTGTATCATTAGCAAGAGGTACACTTTCGAGTGCGTCTGATTCTTCAAAAACACCTGTTAAATCAATTGAACCAGGTCTGACAGCGTAATCAAATTGAATATGTTGATCTGATGAGATATCAATATTTCTAAAAGTATCTCCAACAACTTGTCGGCAAGCATCCAAACAAAGAGTAGCTACTGGAACATATTCCAACTTATTATCTTTAAAAATTTGGTTAATTGCCCGTCCTACTATTAAGAAATATTCTGGTTCTATTATTAATCCTCCACCATATTTTGGTTTAGAAATTCCCCCGACTAATGCTGCTTTATCAACATTATGGTGATAATATCTACCAAAATTTTCAAAATAATACTTACAGAGAGCTCTAGAACAAGCATCTGCAGTGGCATCACAGACAGAATCTGGATGTCCAACACCTTTTCGTTCGACAATTTCTGGAAAATTACTCTTTTCAATTGGATCAAACTTGGCGTGATCAATTTTTAACATTTAATCATCATCTATTTATTTAAATAACAACTTAAATTATAATTTTAAATTATTCATCAAAAAAAAATTATACTACAAATATGAGAAAAGTCAATTAATATTGAACTCTATTCTTATAAAAATTAAGTATAATTATTAATCAATTTTATTGAAAAAATTTTTTAAAATCATACAATATAATTCTAATAGGAAATGAAATTATTAATTCAGAGAATAAATCAATTACTTAAGGAAGCCAAATTTGAGACATTTGTTTTTGACTTTCCCTCACATATAAATAAGTTTTGTTATGATTTAATTGTAAAAAGAAACGATTTAGTCTTTATTATTAAAACATTCCAAAATATAGATAATGTTAATGAAGATATTATTAAAGGAATAAAATTATTATCCAAATTACTTAATTCTAAACCTTTATTAATCGGAGTTAAAAATCGTTATAAAAAATTAGAAGATAATACTATTTACCTTAGATATGATCTACCCTTTATCACAGTAACTACTTTAGAAGGAATTCTAAAAAATGAATTATATCCCTTTATTTTAGCTCGCAGAGGAGGTGGAATTGTTTTTATTGATGGGAAGTTGCTTAAAACCATAAGAGAAGAGCAAAATATGACTAGAAAAGAATTATCTGAAGAAATAGGAATCACTAAAAGAACCCTCTGTTCATACGAAAGTGAAAATATGAGACCATCAAAACAGATAGCTGAAAAAATAAGTGAAATATTACAATCAAAATCTATATTTAGAGAAATTAATGTGTTTAATTGGGATATTAAAATTGATTTTAAGATTAAAGAAATTAGAAAAAATGAGGAGCTTAACCAATTTGAAGAGTATATTCAAAATATAATTAAAGATATCGGAATTAAAACAAATTGGTATAAAAATGGACTTTTTCCTTTTGATATGTTAATTTCGCCCCAAAAATGGGATAATCTTTCAGAAAATCAAATTTATCCTTTATGTTCTGATATAGCAAATGTAAAACAAGACATTGATAAAAATTCTTTAATGAATTTACTTACATTTACTAAATTATTTCAGAAAGATGCACTTTTTATTGTAGATAATGATTTCAAATTTCCTAATTTTACTTCAAAAGTTCAAATACCAATAATTAAAATTCGAACCCTTGAAAAAATAGATAATGAAGACGAATTTATTGATTATATTAAGAAATCAAAAATAAAACCAAATAAAGAACAACAATAATCTAAATTGAAATCCTATGTCTGAAAATTTAATATGTGGAATTGATGAGGCCGGGAGATCCAATTACATTTCGTAATAAAACCCCAAAGGCCCTGTCTTTGGTCCAATGGTGTTATGTGGTGTATGCTATAATACCTCTAAATTAAAATATTTAGATGACATTGGTGTAAAAGATTCCAAACAACTTACTCCTAATAAAAGAACAGAATTAGCTACTTTAATAAAAAAAAATTGCATTTGTTTTAAGGAGGTTCATATATCCTCTGAAGAGATAGATAATCGAGAAGTTAGTAATATTTCATTAAATCAACTTGAAGTTTACAAAATAGTGGAAATAATTGATACTTTAAAGCCAGATATCATATATATCGATGCTGCAGATGTAAATGAGGAAAGATTTGGCCAAAATATTGGAAATCTTTTATCTTACAAACCAAAAGAGATAATATCTAAGCATAAAGCAGACGAAATTTACCCAATTGTATCTGCCGCTTCAATAATTGCAAAAACTAGTAGAGATACTGTGATAAATAGTATTAGAACTAAGAATATAAATGAAGGACATGGAGATATCGGATCTGGATATCCCTCTGATAGAAAAACAACAGAATTTTTACGAAATTGGATAAAAAAATATAAAAAAGTTCCAGATTTTGCAAGAAAATCTTGGAAAACAACGCAAAGAATCATAGATGAAGAATTAAATAATAAAAAGATAACTGAATTTTTTAGCTAAATTATTTTTTTGCTATAAATACAATATGATCTGAAGCATATTTTTGAATATCTATACTTTCTAAAATGAGTAATCCTGCTTCTTGTAAAACTCTTTTTTCCTTTTTATAGATTTTTTCTGATTTTGATACACTATCTATAGATTGGGATTTAATAGCTAAAATTAGGATACCCTCTTCTTTTAAATAATATTCACAATTACGAACCGCTATTTCTGCTTGATTTGGTTGAGCTACATCTTGATATATAATATCTATATTTGTAAAAATAGATTTAGCATATTTTACAGGAAATCGAGCATCTCCTAGAATAGGAATAACATTCATTCGTTCTGAAGTATTTTGGATAAGCTGTCTAATACTTCTTTCTGCAAATTCCAATGCATAAATAATTCCATTAGTTAAAATATCAGATAAATGAGATATTGTTGTACCAGAAGCAGCTCCTAAATAAAGGCATCTAGATCTTTTTGATAAGAATTTTATTGAAGGATTTTTAAGAATTATTGAAGCTAATTTACTTCGATAAGGATTCCATTCTCGATATTCAATTCCATTATCAGTACATAATTTTTCTCCATATATTGTTTTTCCCTTAATTGCATTTTTTGTATATAATTTTGGTCTTTCTAAAGAACCAGAAATAAATACATTTTTTATATGAGGATGTGGTCTAATCTTCTTTTTTTTCATTTTAATTCAACCTAATACTTTTAATTTTGCGGATTCGGGTATTTAATTTTAATTTCTTCTATTTTTCTTTCGATATCCTTTATTAATTCATTACCAATAAATTTTCCTCCAAAATAATCAACTTTTGCAGCAATAGCTAATTTACCAGCAATTAATCTTGCAATATTTCCCCTATGGTATATTTTACTACTCCTAATTTGTTGCCATTGGAAAATTAGACCATGTTTTGGTAATCTATCACCTGATCTTAAAAATCGATATAAAGCATTTTCGGCTCCTAATAACTGAATTCTTGATGCGGGCATTATTGCTAATTTTCGAAGAGTTCCTGATTTTGCAATTAATTTTGCTCCAATTAAAGCTCCCACTATTGATTTTATATTTGGAGCTATCTCTTCCATTAAATTTTCTAAATATAATTCTAAATTGGTTCTATATTTTTCTAATGAGAGAATTTGATTTGCACATTCTATAACCATAGATAAATCAATCTCTGCCCCCATAGATTCTTGAGAAATATTAAGAATATATTCTTTTTTTTTTTCCCCAATTTCTAATTTTTCTAATAACTCTTTAGAAATATTATTTCTGTGTCCTGCTAAAGAAATTAGTTTTGCTAAAAAAATATTATCCTCAATTATTTTATCCGTTAACTCTGGAAAATGAAGGCCATACCATTCTTTTAATCGACTTGAAAAAAGACTTATTGTTTTCTTTAGCATATCCAAGTTATCAATTATTTGAATAATAATAATATCTTTTTTGTTTCCAACTTGTCTAATTTTTAATTTTATTAATTGTTCATTGATATTTTTATAATTTATCAATAATTCCTCATAAGATGTAAATAATCCAATTTTTTTCAATTCATTACTTAGATTCAATCTAAAATTCCGGAATTCTAAAGAATCAATTTCTAAAAATGTTTTCAGATTATACACTTTAGATGTTAAAATTTGTAAATTCTTATCATCGAAGATAAATTCATCAAAACCAGAATTTTTCAACTCTGTAAGTAATTCTAAATATTCTTCTTCCTCAATAATATCTTGACTTATTTGGGAGTAAAATTTAACAAATCTTTGATTTAAATTATTAAAATCTCTAAAATTTAAGATATTTCCAGCATTATCAATTACAAATATTCCAACTAATGTGTTTATTATATAGCACTTCATTTTCTATTGATGATATCATACGTTAATTTCAAATAAAAAAATGACTATTAATAAATAATTATTATAATTTTTAAAAAGCTATGTTAAATGTAAAGATTTCTAATTTAGAATTAAAATCTCCTATAATTTTAGCTTCAGGAATCCTTGGAGTATCATATTCATCAATGAAAAGAGTCTTTGATTCTGGAGCAGGAGCGATAACAACAAAGTCAATAGGACCAAAACCAAGAAAAGGTTATAAGAATCCATCTATTATTGAAATATATCCGGGGAGTTTTCTTAATTGTGTTGGATTGGGTAATCCTGGGATAGATGAATTTGTATATGAGATAAAAAAGATCAAAAAATATAATTTTCCACTAATTGTAAGTGTTTTTGGAGATTCTATTAATTCATATTTAAATGTTGCACTTAAAGCACAAGATGCAGGTTGTGATGCTATAGAAACAAATATTTCATGTCCACATGCAGAAGTCTCTTCAATTGGAGTTAATTCTGAATTAACATTTACTCTTGTAAAGAAATTAAAACAGGAGCTTTCAATACCTTTATTTGTTAAACTTAATCCAAATGTAACTGATATTACAGAAATAGCTTTAGCTGCAGAAAAAGGAGGTGCCAATGCTATAGTAGCAATAAATACTTTAACAGCTATGGCTATAGATATTAACACAAAAAGACCAATTCTTTCTCATGGGAGTGGAGGATTGTCAGGAAAAGCGATTCATCCAGTTGCTTTAAAAAAAGTATATGATCTTTATAAAGTTTTGAAAATACCGATAATAGGTTGTGGAGGAATCTCAAATTGGGAAGATATTATCGAATTTTTTCTCGCCGGAGCATCTGCTATCTCTGTTGGAACAGCTCTCACCAAAGGAATAAAATTTTTTGAGAATATTAATCAAAAATTAGAAAATTATCTTGAAAATAATGGATTTAATTCTATAAATGATATAAAAGGATTAGCTCATAATTTTCAAACTCAAGAGGTGCCTGATTTTGACTGAAAATACTATCAAAACAACAAAAATCAAAAATATTTCGGATGAATGTGAAGATATTCGGACAATTACATTTCATTTAGAAACATCTTCTAAACCAAAGCCTGGACAGTTTGTTATGATATGGGTCCCGGGAATTGATGAAATTCCTATGTCTATTTCTAATTATGATGAAAACGGGATTTGGGAAATAACTGTAAAAAAAATTGGTGATTGCACTCAAGGCCTTTTTAATTTAAAAAAAGGTGATTATATTGGAGTAAGGGGGCCATTAGGTAATTATTTTATTATACCTAAAGAAAAAGATACAAAAATAATTTTAGTTGGTGGAGGGATTGGATTGGCACCTTTAAGATTTTTATCTACAGAACTAAAAAAAAAAGAAAAGAAATTTCAAATTATTATAGGAGCAAAAAAGGTCAATCAACTAGTATCTGTAGATGATCCTAATAATAATCTTGAAAATCACTACTATTGCACTGATGATGGAAGTTTTGGAGAAAAGGGTTATACTTCAGATATTTTTGAAAAAATCATAAATGAGATCCCACTTGAAGAGTATAAAAATTTAGTTGTATATACGTGTGGTCCAGAGATAATGATGTTAAAAATACTAAATATTTGTATAAAAAATGGTATTCAATTATTTGCTAGTTTAGAAAGAATTATGAGATGTGGTTGTGGATTATGTGGATTATGTGTTCTTGATCCATTAGGATTATTAGTATGTAGCGATGGTCCTATTTTTAATAGAGACACCTTAATAAAAATAAAAGATTTTGGAAAGAAAAAGAGAGATTTTTCTGGAAAAAAAATAGAATTAGGCTCCTAAATTCTTAAACATCTCACTAAGATCTTTTAATAACTTATCATAAAATATTTCTTTTGTAAGTTCAAATTTTTGAATCCCTTGAACTCTCCTAATTCTCATTTGTAATCCAGGAATAAGGTCTGCTTCCTCTAAATAAATTGCTAAATAAGGTTTTTTTTGATTAATCGCAAAATGAATTTCATCTTGAGTATTATCCGAATTATTTACATTATTTGAAATAAATGATAAAAAGACACTACTATTCATTAATTTCTCTGCGATTGTATTACACCAATCTTTCGATAAAGGGATACCCTCATCATACCATATATTAAATCCTTGTTTATATATTTCATTTAGAATTGGGTAAACTTCTGCTTTATCTTTATGTGTATAACTTATAAATAAATAAGGATCATCTCCCATATATGATGAAAAAGGAGGCTCGATATCGATATCAGTTGTTGATTCCTTTATGCTACTCCTTAAATATTGCTCCAAATCAGTCTCATTTTTTGGTAGTTTGGGATCGTTAAGTAGAGAAAACTTTTTCAGAATTTTATTTACTTGTTTTTGGTCTTTCATTATTTTTTCAATTACATTATAGGAATCAATTATTAATTTTACTGGTAAAGCTTCTTTATTATCTGCTTTAATGTATCTTGTAATTAGATTTACAACTTTTTTTACAACCCATGTTTCAATATCATCTTTCTCCTTTGAAATGTCTTTGGTTGATTTACCTGCATATTCCCCTGTCCAATCTAAAATTACTAAATTTTGTTTTTCATAAATATATATTTTATAACCATCTTCAAACATTATGCTTGGATCTTCTTTAAAAAGACTTTGAGTAGCTAATAAATCCAATCTCTTTTTTATTGAATTATAAAAATTACTCTCGATACTAAAAGGTAAGTCATCTACATTTAGTACGTTTTTACTTATCAACATCAAATAAATGGCCATTTGATGTAAACATAATCCTCCAGGTTTACCAATCTTACAATCACAATCTCTATCTATTGTATCTTTATTTATTTGTAATGAAGATTTATGAGATCCATATTTTCCTTTATACCACACAGTATAACCATTTCCTCCGCCAATTATTGCAGCATTCTGTATCGTTTCTACTCTATTTTCTCCACTTATTAATTCAATACCTTTATTCATCAGATCGTTCACAAATTCACTCTCATGGTCTTTATATATTTGTTCCTTCCTCTTTTTAGAAATAGTTGAATCTAATAGGGTTATCAATTCTTCTTTTTTTAATTTTGAATATCCCTTTATTTTCTCTTCATTTTCTTTAGTTGATTCATT